>JAQGKG010000304.1 GCA_028290245.1 Devosia sp.
TGCGGTGCTGATGTATGCGCAGCGCGGGCATGGCAAGCGGTCGAGTTTTTATTCCGACTACACGTTCGGCGTGTGGAAAGGCAATGAGATCGTGCCGATCGGCAAGGCGTATTTCGGCTTTACCGATGAGGAGCTGAAACTGCTCGACAAGTGGATCCGCGCCAATACGCTGCAGGCTTTCGGGCCGGTGCGCGAGGTGAGGAAGGAACTGGTGTTCGAGGTGGCGTTCGACTCGGCGCAGGAGAGCACGCGGCACAAATCGGGCGTGGCACTGCGGTTTCCCCGCATCAGCCGGATACGCTGGGACAAGCCGGCAAGCGAAGCAGCAACGCTGGATGATATGGCTGTGTTTGTGGCGGCTACTTAGGAGACGATCATGTCATCACGATCCAACCACGAGCGCCTGCTGGCGCTGAGCAAAGAGATGGCGGCAGCGGCCGAAGACATGGACTTCGAAAGGGCCACGGCGCTGCGCAACGAGATCGCGCGGCTTAAGGGGGAAGCACCGGTGGCACCGGGCGATGCGGATACGGTGACGGTGAGCCAGCCACCGCCTGGTGCGATGGGCTTGGGGACGCAGGTGCCAGTGCGGCAGCCGCCCAAGGGCTGGGTGAAACCGAAGAAGCCGGAATTGATGACGAAGAACGTGAAGCCGCGTGGCGGGCGGTAGTCAGCGCCGGTCGTAGTGGAAGCGGCACTGATTGATCCAAAGTACGTCGCCGTCGAGGCGGTAGACCAAGCGATGTTCCTTATTGATGCGCCGCGACCACCAGCCTTTGTGATTGCCTTTCAAGAGTTCTGGTTTGCCCAAGCCTGAGAATGGGGATCGACGGCAATCCTTTATGAGGGTGTTGACCTTGGCAAACATGTCGAGGTCGTTCGATTGCCAAAAATGATAATCGTCCCAGCCCGTCTCCGTGAAAAGCAGCTTCATTCCGGCCAATCAGCTTCGATACCGCGGCCTGCTTCAAAATCCGCATGACCTCGCGCCAGCCGATCGGCATTCGCCCGAGTGCTCGACAGGTGCAACGTTTCTTTCCAGGCTTCGAACTCTGCCAATGAAATTACTACGACAGGGTCCTTGCCCCCCGTGCGAGTGACGATCAGCGGCTCCATGTCGGTCACGACGGCATCAATGTCAGCCGCTATGTTTTTGCGGAAGTCGGAAATGGATTTGGCGCGCATGTGGAGCTCCTTGATTTATATGTACGACGTTACGTACAATAAATCAATTGCTTTATCCCGCCTTGTCCAGCCGTTCATCGGCAAGCTTCTTGATCTCCTTCAGCTCGGCAATAGTGGTCTGGAGATCGACCAACTGCGCTTCCAAGGATGCCAGCCGTTCATCGACTTTGCCGATCAGCAGGTTGACCTGCTGGCTGCGGTTGGCGTCGTAGAGGCTTAGGTAGTCGGAGATGTCGCGCAGGGAGAAGCCGAGGCGTTTGCCGCGGAGGATGAGGATGAGCCGGGCGCGGTCGCGGCGGCGAAACACTCGTGTGGCGCCGACGCGTTCGGGGGCGAGCAGACCCTTGGCTTCGTAGAAGCGGATGGCGCGGGTGGAGATGCCGAACTCCTTGGCGAGGTCGGCTATGGCGAACAGGTCGCGATTGTCTTGCAGGGTGGTGCTCACTTATTGGCTCGCGTTTGGGCGTATTCTTCGCGCAGTTCTTTCTTGGACAGCTTGCCGATCAGCGTCTTGGGAAGTGCGTCCTTGAAGATGATGTGCTTGGGCATTTCGATCTTGTTCAGGCGGTCGACGAGGAAGTGCTTGAGGGCTTCCTCGGTGACGGTCTTGCCTGCGCGAAGCTTGACGTAGGCGACCGGCGCTTCGCCGCGATACTCGTCGGGGACGCCGATGACGTTGGTTTCTTCGACGGCGGCATGGGTCATCAGCGCTTCTTCGATGGTGCGCGGATAAACGTTGAAGCCCGAGCAGATGATGAGATCCTTAATGCGATCGACGAGGAAGACATAGCCGTCTTCGTCGATGTGGCCGACGTCGCCGGTGCGCAGCCAGCCGTCGACGAACGCGTCGCGCGTGGCTTCATCATTGTCGTAATAGCCCGGCATGACCTGGGGGCCCTTGACCTGCAACTCGCCATCTTCGCCGATGCCGACCACCTTGCCGCTATCGACGCCGACAAAGCGAATGTCGGTGCCAGGCAAGGGCAGGCCGATGGACATGGGCTTGCTCGGCTTGCGCAGGGCGGCGCAGCAGACGACGGGCGAGGCTTCGGTGAGGCCATAGCCTTCCGCCAGAAGGGCCTTGGACTTCTTGCCGAAGGCCGCACGGACCTCGTCGGGCAGGGCGGCGCCGCCGGAAATGCAGACTTCGAGGCTCGCCAGTTGCTCGGGCGTGACGTTTTCAGCACGGGCGATGGCATTGAGCAGGGTGGGCACGGCGGGCAGCACATTGGCCTTGGTGCGGGCCAGAAGACTGAGCAGCGCCTTGAGCTCGAAGCGCGGCAGCATGACGACGCGGGTGCCGTTGCTCAGAGGCACGTTCATGCAGACCGTCATGGCGAAGATGTGGAAGAACGGCAGCACGGCGATGACGGTGGAGCGTGGCAGGAACAGGCCGTCGCCCCACAGGTTGATCTGGCTCATATTGGCCGAAATATTGGCGTGGGTAAGCAGGGCGCCCTTGGGAATGCCGGTGGTGCCGCCGGTATATTGCTGGACGGCGATGTCCTTATGGGCGTCGATCACCACGGCGTCCGGCGTGTCGTTGCGGGCGGTCATGTCATCGAACATGGTGATCTTGTCGCGGATCGGC
>JAQGKG010000328.1 GCA_028290245.1 Devosia sp.
AGATAGGCCATCGACGAACACATCAGCATGGCGTCGAGCAGCGGCCAATCGGCGATCGCGTCGGATCCGTCCTTCATGTTCTCGGTCATGATATTGGGGTGGGCCATGGCGCCGGCATCGAGATGGTCGCGGCTGAAGGCGACCGGACCGGCCAAAGTGCCATCGGCAACCATGCCGTTGACCGCAAGTGCTAGCGCGGTGCGTTCGCCGTGGCCGAGCCAAGCGATGCGGGCGGGCAGACCTTCGAAAGGCACGTGCTTGCGCGCCAGCGCTATCCAGTTGGTGACGATGTGGTTGTCCGGGAAGAGCTCGAGCAGTTTGTCGTCGATCTTGGCGATGTCTGCTGCATCGCCGCTGAGGGTCATCCAGCGGAACGGGCCGATGGCGCGGGCGAACAGCGGGCGGAGATAGGCTTCGGTGAAAATCTTGATGTCGAAGGCGTTTTCGACGCCGCCGGCCTTGGCGTGGGTGCGGATCAGGTTGCCGTTGTCGAACACTTCGGAGCCGGCCTGCTGGAAGGCCAGCATGGCGCGGACGTGGTCGACGATGGAGGCGCGGCTGGCCGCCATCAACTGGCCGGGGCCTTCGACGCGGAGGCGCCGGACCTCGTCGAGCGACATGCCCTTGGGAACGTAGCCATAGACCAGGTCATGGGCCGAGGTCTGGTCGGTGACGATATCGGGAATTATGCCGCGGCGGGCGATCTCGGGGTAAATTTCGGCGGCGTTGCCGACGAGGCCAATGGAGGTGGCGCGCTTTTCGGCGACGGCCCTGTCGATCATGGCGAGAGCGGTATCGAGGTCTGGCGCGATCTGTTCGAGGTAACCGATCTCCTGGCGCTTGCGGGCGCGCTCGGGATCGATATCGACGCAGAGGATGGCGGCTCCGGCCATGCGACCGGCCAGGGGTTGCGCGCCGCCCATGCCGCCGAGGCCGGCAGTCAGGATGAAGCGACCGGCCAGCGAACCGCCGAAGCGGTTTTCGGCGATACGCATGAAGATTTCATAGGTGCCCTGGATGACGCCCTGGCTACCGATGTACTGCCAAGCGCCGGCAGTGAGGCCGCCCCAGCAGATCAGGCCCTTCTTTTCGAGTTCGTAGAACACCTCGGCCTTGGCCCATTGGCCGACGATGTTGCAATTGGCCATGATGACCAGCGGCGCCTTGTCATGGGTTTTCAGCAGGCCGATCGGCTTACCGGACTGGATGATGAGGGTCTGGTCCTCGTCCATGGCCAGCAGGGTTTGCACGATGGCCTTGTGGCTCGCCCAGTTGCGGGCGGCCTTGCCGAGGGCGGCATAGACGATGAGTTCGTTGGGGTTTTCACCGACCGCGAGGACGTTTTCGAGGAGGCGCAGCAGGGCTTCCTGGCGCCAGCCTTTTGCCCGCAGTTCGGAGCCGCCGGGGATGGGAAAATTGGGGTGGCGGGGGTTTGGTGTGGGCATATTCTACTCGGTTATTTCTGGACGCCGTCGAGCGCGTAGCGTGCCAGCTCTATCCCCATGCGGTCTTCGACGAAGGGATACACCGCCGGATCGAGGACGGAGGAGCTGAGCGGGATGATGGATTTGGGGACGTGCAGCACGAAGACGTAGAGGCCGCGGCCGAGTTGGCCGACAGATAGGGCCTGGCCCGCGGCGTCTAGGGTGGTGATGACGTCGGGGAAGGTGGCGACGCGGGTGCCGCTCGCGTCTTCGACGGCCATATATTCGTTCATGACGTGCAGCACGGTGGATTTGTCGCCGTCGCCGATGGTGACCTTGCCAATGTCGAACGCCTCCTTGGTGTAGGTCACGTCGATATCGGTGATGTAGCCCTTGGCGAGGATGGTGCCGCCGGTGGTCTTGACGATGGCGTCAATCATCGAGCCGGGGCCCTTGCCTTCGGCTGCGATCATGGCTTCGCCGAGCTTCAGCGCTAGCGAGATGCCACCTAGCGCCGCGTGCTTTTTCACGTAGCTGGCGCGCATTGGATTGCGGCAGGAGGCGATGAAGCCGCCAGACATGTCGGCGGCGGTGCGCAGGATGGGCGAGACTTTGGCCGTGGCGCCGCGGGTGACCAGTTCGATGTAGCGGTTCTCGCTGCGGTTGCCACCAGCGGCGGTCTGGATGGTCTGGTCGAGGGAGCCGGCCATTCCGAGGGAGCCCATGTCGCCGGTCGGGTGGGCGCGAATATCACCGACCGCATCGACGACTTTGGTGCCGAGGATGGCCGAGGGCAGCCAGCCGTTGAGGGTGGACGACTTGCCGTTTTGGCCGACCATCAGGCCGGTGAGCTTTTCGCCAAGCGCGTCTTGCAGCAGTTGCACGGACCTAATGTAGTCGACGCCCTGCATTTCCCACGGCGTAGTCGAAGCTGGTGCGCCAATGGCGGCGGAGGTGGCCACCCAGTCGTTTTCATCGAGTTCGTCGATACTGACCAGTTCCGGCTTGCCGGCATTGACGGCAGCGGTGCCCAGCATGCGGCCGTGATCGGCCCAGCCGCCACCGCCTGCAGCGTAGATCGAGCCACCGCGGACGGCTGCTTCGACGTCCTTTTGCGTGAGAATGCGCCCCATCAGAAATTCCCTTGTAGTTTGATATCGAGCGCCTTGACGGCGTCGAGCAGGACGGTCGCGCCAAGGGCGATGTCTTCCGTGGTGGCAAATTCGTCGGCCGAGTGGCTGCGCCCATCGACGCAGGGCACGAAGATCATTGCGGCCTTAGTAATGCGGGCCATCCATGCGGTGTCGTGGCCGGCGCCGGACGCCATGCGGCGATGGCGGGCGCCGGAGGTTTCGCAAGCGGCGTCGAGGATGGTCAGCAGGTCGGCGTCGCAGGGCGTCGGTGGATTGTCCGAGACGATGCGTGGCTCACTGACGGTGACGCCGGTTTTTTTGGAAATGGCGGCGACGCCGTTGGTGAGTTCGTCGATGAAACGGGCCATGTCGTCACGCAGTTCGGCGCGGGCGTCGATCAGCATGCGGACGCGGGCAGGCACGACGTTGGCGGCATTGGGAGTCATTTCGAACTCTCCGACCGTCGCGGCAAAATGCTCGGTGCCGCTGGATAGGGCCTTGCCCAGTTCCTCCACCCCAAGGGCGATCCAGGCCGCGGTGGTCAGCGCGTCCTTGCGGTCGCTCATCGGCGTGGTGCCGGCATGATCGGCTCGGCCCTCGACGATGATCTCGATGCGGGTGATGCCGGCAATGGCGGTGACGACGCCGACGTCGAGCTGTTCGTTTTCCAGCACCGGGCCCTGCTCGATATGTAGTTCGAGGAAAGCCTTGATGTCGTCGCGCTGGGCGGGTGTGTGTGGTCTGCCGCCAACCTGGGCGATGCCTTGCTCCAGCGTTAGGCCGTCGCTGGTGCGCGCGAGCCATTCAACCGGACGGGTGCCGCTGATGCCGCGGCTGCCGATGCAGGAGACGCCGAAAATCGAGACTTCCTCGGCGAGGAAGTCGACGATTTCCAGCGTGTGATCGAGGACGATATTTTGATCGCGCAGGGCGCGCGCGACTTCGAGCGCCACCACGACGCCGGCAATGCCGTCGAAGCGGCCGCCATCGGGCACGGTGTCGGAATGGGAGCCGAGCATGATGGTACCAAGCTCAGGCTTACGGCCTGGAATGGTGCCGATGAGGTTGCCGGCTGGGTCGATCTGGGTGACGGCGCCGGCATCCTGCATAGCCTTCTCGAGCCATTTGCGGCCGGTGAGAAACATCGGCGTAAAGGCGCGGCGGGTCCAGGGGCGGCCGGGCTCGGTGATGGCCGCCAGCGCGTCGATATCGCCGCCGATACGGTCGGCACGAATTGGGGAGTTTGGGATCATGGGATGGAGCCAAACATTGTGGCTCCCGACACCCCCACCCAGCCTCCCCCTTCAAGGGGGAGGTGCCTGCCGGTGACTCTGACTGGATCGAGTTCAAAGAGCGGAGAGAGGTAGGAGTTTGGGATCATGCGGCGGCCCTGCCGAGTTGGCCGGTGCGGGCCATCAGATAGCGTTCGAGGGCCGAGAGGGCGTCGTAGATCAGCACGGCGAGGACGCCGACGATGAGGCCGCCTTGCAGGACGAAGGCGGTGTTGCTGGAGAGGAGGCCGGCAATGATGACTTCGCCCAGGGTGCGGGCCGCGACAGTGGAGCCGATCGTGGCGGTGGCCAGCGATATGACCACCGAGAGGCGGATGCCGGCGAGGATGACGGGCAGAGCCAGCGGTAGTTCGACTTTGACGAGGCGCTGCCAGCCGGTCATGCCGACGCCCTTGGCGGCATCGGTGACGGCGGGCGGCAGGTTGGTGAGGCCGGTCAGGGTATTTTCGAAAATGGGCAGCAGGCCATAGAGGAAGAGAGCCACCAGCGTTGGTGTGGTGCCGAAACCTAGCATGGGGACGGCTAGCGCAAGGACCGCGACGGGTGGGAAGGTCTGGCCGATATTGGCGAGGCTGCGCGACAGCGGCAGGAACTCGGCGCCGAACGGGCGAGTGACGATGATGGCGAGGCCAACGGCGATGATGGTGGAAGCCAGCGTTGCAGCCAGCACGATGCCGAGGTGGTTAAGCGTGATGTCGAGCAGGCTACCCTGGTTGTAGATGGCGGGTTGGTTGTTCTTGGTGAAGAGGCTGAAGAAGCCGCTGAACAGGTCGGGCTTGGCGAGGAACAGGATCAGCGCAGCGAAGACGATGAGCCGGATGATGTTGCCGGGTTTCATTGCGGCCTCGCGGCGAGGCGCGACAGGGCGGCGAGGGTGACCTGGCCGACGATCTGGCCATCGCGGCGGACGGGAAGCGACGGACGCCCGGACCAGAGGAGCTCGGCATAGGCATCGCGGAGGGACGCAGTCGATTCGATCGGGTCGCCGCTGACTTCGCCGGGCTCGATATGGTCGGAGACTTTGGCCAATGACAGCAGGCGGAACGGGCGTTCGCTGGTGCCGATTAGCTCAGCCACAAACGGCGTGGCGGGATTGGCGATGATTTCGGCGGGCGCGGCGCATTGCAGGAGCTTGCCCTTGTCCATGACGGCTATGGTGTGGCCGAGGTGGATGGCCTCTTCCATGTCGTGGGTGACCAGCACGACAGTGGTGCCGAACTGGCGCTGGATAGCGAGCAGGTCTTCCTGCGCTTTGGCGCGAATGACCGGGTCGAGGGCGCCATAGGGCTCGTCCATCAGCAGGATATTGGGCGATGCCGCCAGCGCACGGGCGACGCCGACGCGCTGTTGCTGGCCGCCGGACAGTTCATGCGGCAGGCGATTGCGGAACTCGGCGGGATCAAGCTGGAACAGGGAGAGCAGTTCCTCAACGCGGTCGGCGGTCTTCTTCTTGTCGCAGCCGAGCAGTTTTGGGACGGTCGCGATGTTTTGGCCGACGGTGCGGTGGGGGAACAGGCCATGGCCCTGGATGGCGTAGCCGATGCGGCGGCGGAGTTCATAGGCGGGGATGCCGGCGATGTCTTCGCCGTCGATGCGGATGTGGCCCGAGGTCGGTTCGACCAGCTTGTTGATCATGCGCATCAGCGTGGTTTTGCCGGAGCCCGAGGTGCCGACAATGACGCAGATGGAGCGCGGCTGGATGGTGAGGTTGACCTGATCAACCACCGTGGTGCCGCTGTAGGTCTTGGTGATATCTTCGATCTCGATCATGGCCGGCGGCTCCCCCGTGATGTCAGTTCAACCAGGGCGTCGAGCACCACGGCGGCGGCAAAAGCCAGGGCTACAGTGGGCACGGCGCCGAGCAGGACGAGGTCCATCGCGGTCTGGCCGATGCCCTGGAACACGAAGACGCCGAAGCCACCTCCGCCGATCAGCGCGGCAATGGTGGCGAGGCCGATGTTTTGCACCAGCACGATGCGGATGCCGGTGAGGATGACCGGAAAGGCCAGCGGCAGTTCGACGGCAAACAAGCGCTGGCGGCCGGTCATGCCCATGCCCTTGGCGGCATCGATAGCGGCGGGCGACACGCTTTGGAGGCCGACGACGGTATTGGAGACTATCGGAAGCAGCGAATAGGCGAACAGCGCGACCAAGGCCGGCGCGGCGCCGATGCCGGAAATGCCAATGTCACGGGCGCCGGGGATATTGGCGGCGACCCAGGCCAGCGGCGCGATCAGCAGGCCAAACAGCGCAATAGAGGGGATGGTCTGGACGATGTTGAGGACGTTGAGCACGCCGGCGCGGAGGGGTTTGACGCGGTAGCAGAGGATGCCGACGGGGATGCCTATGACGGTGGCGATGGCGACGGAGCCGAAGGCCAACGCGAGGTGGGTGCGGCCTTCGGCCCAGAAGGCGGGGGCGCGGGTGGCGTATTCCTTGAGAATGGAGAGGCTGTTCCAGCTGCCGCTCCACAGCAGGAGCGCAATGGCGGCGACGACGGCGACGAGGATGGCGATGCGGATCAGTGGCTTGAAGCGAAGGCGGGTGAGCGCGTCGGTGACGAGAAGCGCGAAGGCGAACAGCAGCAGCCAGAAACCGGCGCCGGGGGAGACGCGAGCAAAGGTGTCGCCATCGGGGGTGAGATAGCTGGCGGATTGGCCGATGAAGATCAGCAGGGCCGCGAGAACGGCAAAGCCGACGACGAGCTTAGCGGTGACGGGGAAGCGCAGCAGGGCGATGATGAAGCCGACCAGAAGGATGCCGACGAGGAAGCTGGAGGAGAGGCTGGGGAGCGCGTCGAGCAGGGGGCGTGGTTCGCCGAGGACGATGCGGTTGGCGCGGAACAGGGCAAAGGGGAGAGCGGCACCGGCAGCGGCGATGAGTGCGATGAGGACGCCGAGCTTGTCGAGGGCGAGCCAAGTTGGGCGGGTCGTCGCATGGGCGGTGTCGGCTAGGCTCATGCGCGCTCCGTCGGTCTCGGCAGCTCCGGATGAGGGAGCGGTTGCCCGCCCCCTCGATGGTTGGGCTTAGCTCAGGAAGCCGCCCTTTGTCAGGTAGTCGGTCGCGACGGCTGCGGCGGCTTCGCCACCGACCTGGACGCGGCCGTTGAGGTCCTGCAGGACTTCGAGGGTCAGGCCTTCGAACACGGGCTTGAGCAGCTCTTCGATCTGCGGGTACTCGGTCAGCACTTCCTGGCGGATGATCGGGGCGGGCTGGTAAACCGGCTGCACGCCCTTGTCGTCTTCAAGTACCTTGAGGCCCGATGGAGCAATGCCACCGTCGGTGCCATAGACCATGGCGGCGTTGACGCCGTTGGTCTGCTGGGCAGCGGCGGCAATGGTCGCAGCCGTGTCACCACCCGAGAGGGTGACGAGCTGATCAGGGGTCAGGGTGAAGCCGTAAACTTCCTGAAACTTGGGCAGTGCGGCTGGCGAGTTCACGAACTCGGCGGAGGCCGCGAGCTTGACCTCACCACCGCCGGCAACCCAGGCGCCGAATTCGGTAAAGGTATTGAGCTTGTTGGCTTCGGCAACGTCGTTGCGGATCGCGACGGCCCAGGTGTTGTTGGCAGGGGACGGGGTCAGCCAGACGATCTTGTTGGCATCGAAGTCGAGCTTGGCCGCTTCGGTATAGGCCGACTCAGCGTTGTTCCACAGCGGGTCATCGGCCTTTTCGAAGAAGAAGGCGGCATTGCCGGTGTACTCGGGATAGATGTCGATTTCGCCGGCGGTGATGGCCTCGCGGACGATCGGCGTGCCGCCAAGCTGGATACGGTCAGTGACCGGGATGTCGTTGTCTTCGAGGACCTGCTTGATGATGTTGCCCAATACGCCACCCTCGGTGTCGATCTTAGAGGAAACAACGACCTGGGCCTGAGCCGCAGATACCGAAATAGCGAGCGCAGCGACGGCGCTCAGAAGCTTTGTAGTGAGGCGCATTGGTTTCTCCGTTTTCTCCGAGTGTTCCACTGCTCGTGGTTCCCGGCTGTCCCTAACCTAACCTGTTGGTAGAATTGAGCGAGGCCGCTCATGCTAGGCCATAGGGCCTAACGCGAAAAACTCGTCCAACTCCATAATAGTCGAGTGAGAAATTAATTCGTTCATCAGTTCCTCTGATGCGAGAGCGTCTTCCACGGCCTCGACCTCAGCCGATAGCGGGCGGTCCTGACGGTACGTGTCAGCATGGCGCCGCACCAGTGCATAAATGATCCCCGGAACGTTGCCGGGGGTATCGCCTGAAATGTCCATCGCCTGTGCCGCCAGCATGGCTTCGAGGGCTGCAAGACGACGGAGGGCTAAAACTTGACGCTCGAGCCTCTCGACCACCAGCGGCAGGAACGTAGCCTCATCCTCGAGGCCGCCGGCGACGACCATGGAGTTAGCCGAGATGGGATTGGTCATGGTGAGCACGCGGGCGAACAGTTCGCCGGCTAGCTTGATGACGGGACCGAAGCCGGTAGCGATCTCGCCCGGGGCGACGAGATTGACCGGCAGGCCGCGGCGCTGACCGTTGCCGAGCAGCACGCAGCGGTTGAACGAGTTGCGCGCGACATGGGCGAGGCCGAGCTGGGCGGTTTGCAGGAAGACGGTGACGTCGAGCGGCAATGAGCCACCCGACGTCAGGACCTGTCCGCCTGCGACTACAGGGTTGTCGTCGGTCCGCCCGGTGGCGGCCAACAAGATCTTGCCCGCAACAACCAGCGTTTCAAAGCCGGTGGCAAACACCTGGCTCATCATGCGCAGGCTCAGCGGGTCCTGGATGTGGGTGGCGTCGGGCCAGTCCCAGCCCATGGCGTTGAAGT
>JAQGKG010000331.1 GCA_028290245.1 Devosia sp.
GCGTTGGCCGGTGACGGAGAAATAGATGATTGAGGCGAGGAGGATGCCGATGGCGCCGAAGCTGGTCCCAAGGGTGGGGGCGTGGACGCGCTCGTAGAAGCTCTCGAAGCGGGCCATGCCGACGCAGCCGAGCAGGGTGAGGAGAGAGCCGGCTAGGGCGAAAAATGATATTACGATGGCGAGCCAGACGGGAACTTCGGTCATTCGATCACCTCGCCGCGCATCAGGAACTTGGCGAGAGCGACGGTGCTGACGAAGCCGAGAACGCCGATGACGAGGGCAGCTTCGAAATAGACGCTGGAGCCGACGCGGATTCCGAACAGCACCAGCATCAGCATGGCGGCAACGTAGAAGGCGTCGAGTGCGAGGATGCGGTCCTGGGCGCGTGGACCGCGGATCATGCGGGTGGTGGCGGCGATCATGGCGCCAGCAAGCATGAGCTGGGAGACAAGTATGGACCAGAACAGGATGGTTTCGCTCACTGGAAAATCTCCAACAGCAGGCGCTCATAGCGATGCTTGATGGTGTCGATCCAGGCCCGCTCGTCGACCAGATCGAGGACGTGGATCAGGACGGTGCCACGCGATGCGTCATATTCGAGCCAGGCCGAGCCGGGGGTCGCTGTGATGATGCAGGCGAGGACGGCGAGAGCCGAACGGTCGCGCAGTTCCAGCGGCAACAGCAGGAAGCCGGAGGTTTGCTCGCGATGGCGGCCTTGGAGCACGATGCGGGCGACGGCGATGTTGGAGCGCAGCACATCTACGGCGACCAGCGCCATGAGCTGGATGATCTTGAACGGTTTGCGAATGTGGGGCTGTTCGGGCTGTAGCGCGGCGAGGGCGCGGCCGGCGAACAGGGCGACTACCGAGCCAAGCAGGATCTGGCCCAAGCCGAGCGACTGCTGCAGCAGCAGCCAGAGGATCAGCATTCCGAGCGAGAGCAGCGGGTAGGGCAGGATTTGGCGCATTATGGCAGCACCTCACCGACCAAGGGTGTGGCGAGGATATTGCCGATTTCGATGGCGGGAGATTGGAGGATTTCGGCCATCACATACATGTAGTCCATCACCGGGCCGGCCATAACGGTCATCACGACTGTGAGGCCGATCAGCAGCAGTATCGGCGCGATCTCGATAACGCGCACGGGGGCAGGGTGATCGGACATGGTGGCCCAAAAGGTGCTGATGCCGGTCCGGGTCAGCGCAACCAGCGCGGCAAAGCCTGAGAAGATCATTAGGACCGCCAGCCACCATGCAGCGGGCGTGATGGTGGCCGCCTCGGTTAGGCCGTGCGGATTGAATATTGCCGAGATAATGGCGAACTTGCCGAGGAAACCAGCGAGCGGTGGCAGGCCCGCGATCAGCAGGACGCAGAGGGCAAAGCAAATGCCGAGCATCGCCAGTGCGCCGGGGATGGCCATGCCGATTTCGTCGTTCTCATTGTCTTCCTCGTCGTCGCCATAGGCTTCGAGGGTGATGGCGAGCACATCGGCGCCGGCGATGCGGATGCGTTCGAGCAGTTCGACGATGAGGAAGAAGGCGCTAATGGCGAGGGTCGAAACGACCAGATAGTAGAGCGCGCCACCGGTGATGAAGGCGTTGCCCATGCCGATGGCGGCCAACAGTGTGCCGGACGAAACCAGCACGCAATAGCCGGCGAGGCGAGCAGTGGTCTGGGAGGCGAGCACGCCGACTGCGCCGAAAGCGATGGTGGCCATGCCGCCGACTTGGAGCACGGTTTGGCCTAGACCGGCAGAGGCCCCGGCCTCGACGCCGAAGGCAAGGGTCGAGAGGCGCAGCACCGCGTAGACGCCGACCTTGGTCATGATGGCGAAGACAGCGGCAACAGGAGCCGAGGCGGCGGCATAGGTGGTGGGCAGCCAGAAGCCGAGCGGCCACATGCCTGCTTTGAGGAGGAATGCGAGGCCTAGGATTGCGGCGCCGGCTTCGAGCAGGCCGCGGTCGAGTTCGGGAATGGTGGCGACCTTGGCGGCAAGGTCGGCCATGTTGAGCGTACCCGTGACGCCATAGATCAGCGCGGCGCCGATCAGGAACAGGAAGGATGCGCCGAGGTTGACAGCGACATAGTGCAGGCCCGCCTTGATGCGGGCGAGGCCGAGACCATGCAACGCCAGACCGTAAGAGGCGGCCAGCATGACTTCGAAGAACACGAAGAGATTGAAAATGTCGCCGGTGAGGAAGGCACCGTTCAGGCCCATCAACAGGAACTGAAACAGAGTGTGGAAATTCGGGCCGGCGGCATGCCAGCGGGCCAGCGAATAGACCAGCGCTGAAATGCCCAGCACGGACGTCAGGAGGACCATCATGGCCGAGAGGCGGTCGGCGACGAGGACGATGCCGAAGGGGACGGGCCAGTTGCCGATCGGGTAGCTGGCGGCCAGCAGGTCGGTCGGGTTGGCGGCCTGGACCACCATCATAATGCTGATGACCAGAAGCAAGCCGGTGGCGAAGACGTTGATGAAGGCCTTGGCGACGCGCTGGCGATCATCGAACATCAGCATCAGGGCGCCCGCTACCAGCGGCAACAGGATCGGCAAGACGACGAGGTGGTCGAGCAGGCTGTTCATCTCAGCGCTGCTCCCTGCCGTCGACATGATCGGTGCCCGTGACGCCACGGGCGGCGAGCAGGACAACGAGGAACAGCGCGGTCATGGCGAAGCCGATAACGATGGCGGTCAGCACCAGCGCCTGTGGTACCGGATCCGCGAACTGAGTGGGGTCGATGGTGCCGCTGGCGGTAACCGGCGCTGCGCCAACCTTGAGGCGTCCCATCGAGAAGATGAAAAGGTTGACCGCATAGGACAGTAGCGACAGCCCGATGATGACCTGGAAGGTGCGCGGGCGCAGCATCAGGAAGACGCCGCAAGAGGTCAGCACGCCGATGCCGATGGCTAGAACGAGTTCCATCAGCGTATCTCCACCGGTGCGTCGGACGACACTTCGGCTTCCCTGATTGGGGCTGCGTTTCGGGCGGCCTTGGGCGAGCGGATCGACTGGTGGGCCAGCGCGATCAGGATCAGCACGGTGGCGCCGACGACAAGGCTGAACACGCCGAGATCGAAGATCAGTGCCGAGGCGAGGGGGACGCGGCCGATGTAGGGGATTTCCACGTACTGGAAGGCGGTAGTCATGAAAGGGTAGCCGACGACCTGCGCGGCCACGCCGACCAGCAAAGCCAGCAACAGGCCGGAGCCGATCCAGCGGACTGGCAGGATACGCAGGCGGTCTTCGACCCAGCGGGTGCCGCCGGCCATATATTGCAGGATGAAGCCGATGGACATGACGATGCCCGCAGCAAAGCCGCCGCCGGGCTGATCGTGGCCGCGCAAGAACAGATGTACCGCCAGAACGATGATAACCGGGAACATCCAGTTCATGATGACCGAGGGGATCAGCAGATATTCGTTGACGGTGTCGCCCTCGCTCCGCTCGGGCGCACGGTCGTCGAACTCATTCTGAATGCGCTGCTGCTCGGGCTTGGCGATGGATTCGCGCGCCGGACGGAAGCGGCGTAGCGTGGAAAACACTGTGAGCGCGACGATGCCGAGTACGGTGATTTCGCCCAATGTATCGAAGGCGCGGAAATCGACCAGCATGACGTTGACGACATTGGTGCCGCCACCGAGCTTGTAGGCGTTTTCGAGGAAATATTCGGAAATGCCCGGTGGGATTTGGCGCGTCATTACCGCGTAGGCGATGATTGTCATGCCGACACCGGCGAGGCCAGCCAGCACCAGGTCGCGATAGCGGCGCAAGCGGGCTTTCATAAGCTGGGCTTCGTCGCGCATGTCCTCGACGCGCTTTGGCAGCCAGCGCAGGCCGAGCAGGATCAGCACGGTGGTGACGATTTCGACCAGAAGCTGGGTGATTGCGAGATCGGGGGCCGAGAACCAGACGAAGGTGATGCAGGTGACGATGCCGGTGCCGCCGAGCAGGACCAGCGACACGAGGCGGTGGAACTTGGCCTGCTGCGCGGCCGCGACGGCGCAAACAATGCCGACGGCCCAGAGCAGGGCAAAGGCGGGATCGAAGCCAGCGATGGTCAGATTGATGCCGCCGAGACGGGTGACCAGCAGGGATGCGGGCAAGCCGACCGCCAAAAGAAACAGCATGAACAGTTGAGGCTGCAGGCGGCGGGTGCCGAAGCGGGCCTCGAGGCGGCGCGCCCACTTCGAGGTAATGGTCAGCATGATGCGCTCGAAGATGCGCTGGCCCTTGAGCTGGCGGATCAGCGGCGGGCCATCGACGCCCTTAGCGAGATAGCCGTAGAGCGCCCAATAGAGCAGCACGCCGCCGACCAGGGCAATGGCGCTCATGGCGAGGGCGAAGTTGAAGCCGTGCCAGACCGAAAGGCTGTAGTAGGGCGTATCGGGACCGGTGACGGAGACTACCGCCGCTGCCAGATATGGCGCGATGGTGATGCCCGGAATGATGCCGACGACGAGACAGATCAGGACCAGGATTTCGATGGGCCGGCGCATCAGGGCGGGCGGCTCGTGCGGTACCTTGCTGAGGCCTTCGGGCTTGGGGCCGAAGAACACGCCATGCACGAAGCGCAGCGAATAGACCACGGCGAACATGCTGCCGATGGTGGCGCCGATCGGCAACGCCAGATTGACGAAGGCATTGGCGTCGCGCTCGGCGGTTTCGGCGAAGAACATTTCCTTGGACAGGAAGCCGTTCAGCAACGGCACGCCGGCCATGGCCGCACTGGCCACCATGGCGAGGGTGGCGGTGAACGGCATGAAGCGGAACAGGCCGCTGAGTTTTCGGATATCGCGCGTGCCGGTCTCGTGGTCGATGATCCCGGCGGCCATGAACAACGACGCTTTGAAGGTGGCGTGGTTGGCGATGTGGAAAATCGCGGCCACGGTGGCGAGGGGCGTCGACATGCCGAGCAGGGTGGTGATCAATCCGAGATGGCTGATAGTCGAATAGGCCAGCAGGCCCTTGAGGTCGGTCTGGAAAATGGCGGCATAGGCGCCAAAGATCAGCGTTGCCATGCCAGCGCAGGTGACGATCCAGAACCACGCATCGGTGCCGGCCATGACGGGCCAAAAGCGGACCAGCAGGAACACGCCCGCCTTCACCATGGTGGCAGAATGCAGGTAAGCCGAGACGGGCGTTGGCGCCGCCATGGCGTGGGGCAGCCAGAAGTGGAAGGGGAACTGCGCGCTCTTGGTCAGGGCGCCGAGCAGCACCAGCAGCAGGGCTGGCAGATAGAGGCTGGATTCGCGGATCAGGTCGCCCGAGGCCAGGACCACGTCTAGATCGTAGCTGCCGACGATCTGGCCGATGATCAGCATGCCGATCAGCAAGCCGAGACCACCGAGCCCAGTCACTGTCAGCGCCATACGCGCGCCATCACGCGCCTGGGCGAGGTGGAACCAGTAGCCGATCAGCAGGAACGAGGTGAGCGAGGTCAGCTCCCAGAAGATCACCAGCTGGATAATGTTGCCGGAGAGGACGAGGCCGAGCATCGAGCCCATGAAAGCCAGGAAGAACGCGAAGAAGCGCGGCACCGGGTCCTTGGGCGACATGTAATAGCGCGCATAGAGCACGACGAGGAAGCCGACGCCGGTGATCAACATGCCGAACAGCCAGGAAAAGCCGTCGAGCCGCAAAATCAGATTGAGGTGGAGTGCGGGTATCCACTGGATCTCCTGACGCACCACGCCGCCGTGGGCGACTTGAGGAAACAGGTAGATCATGATGCCGAGACCGGCGACGGCCACAGTTCCTGCTAACCAGACCTCGGCATTGCGTGCGTTCTGAGGAAGCAGGGCGGCCACGAGGGCGGCGCCGAACGGCAGCAGCAAAGCGAGTGTCAGCAAGAATGATGGCGTCATTATCGCGAGGGGCACCTTCAGATCGGGAAATGTGGGTAAGCGCGATCTTGTTTAGAACGGCTACAATCGTTTTTGGTCTGCGACAGGGCAATGCGCAACCCCGAATGTAGTCGCATGGCAGAAAAGTCGCAGTCTATCGATTGGGATCGCGAACTGCGGGATCTTTACATAGCGAAACGCATGTTTGTACTAGCCACCCGCGCCCTGATAGCGGCTCATGGCATAGCGCCAATGGGCAATGGCGATCAGCGTGAGCAGGGGACCGGCTAGCAAGGCCGCGAGCCAGGCGAAGTCCCCGAGCAGGGGCACCGGCTTGTCGAGCAGGACGGCGACCGGGACGGCGCTGATATAGGCCAGCGGCACAATGGTGAGCATGACGGCCTGAATGCCGGCGGGAAATATGTTGAGCGGGTAGCGCGTCAGCTCCCAGAAGCCGAAGAAGATGGCGAACAGGTGGTTGGAGCGGACCCAAATCATGGCGGTGGCGCCAATCATGGTGATGACCGCGCCGGTGACCGACATGGCGCTGAGCAGGCTGCCGACGAAGAATAGCGCCGTGCCAATCGACCAAGACACCTGCGCTGCCAGTAGCGCCCAGACCAGCACGGGAATTGCCAGGATGATATGGCCGGCATAGCCGATATTGAGGCCCGAGAAGATCAGATAGGCCCAGGTGTTGATTGGCTTGGTGAGAAGCGCATCAAGCGTGCCAAGGCGCACCAGATCATCGAGATTGCGCAACTGAGTGAAGCTCACCGAGGCGCCCAGGGCGTAGGCGAGGAGCTGGAAGGAGAACAGCAGGGCGAGTTCCGGCCAGTTCCAGCCGCCCAGCAGTTGGAACTTTTGCAGCAGGATCCACATGCCCAGCAGCACGGCGCCGTATGACACGATCTGCGCTAAGCGATCGAGCCAGAAGGCGCCGCGATATTCCATCTGAGACTTGATGTACATGCTGACCAGCAGCAGCAGGGTACCGAGAGTGCGTCGCATAGCTCAGCCTCCCTGCACAGTGATGCGGGAGGCGGCGCGGCGCCAGAGTAGGGTCAATGTCAAGGTGAGCAGGCCGGCCCAGGCGATACCGAAGCCGAAATAAAGCAGGGTCTGCATTATGTCGAGGCGGCCTAGCCAAACAGCGGATGGATAGTAGACCAGCCAGGCCAGCGGCTGATGGCTGGCGATGCTGCCGAAGGGTTCGGGAAAGAACCAGAACGGAATGAGCAGGCCTGACAGCAGGCTGATCAGGCTTTGCAGCAGCCATTCCAGCGAGAAGATGGTCATCAGCCAGAAGGCCAATACGCCGAAGATGGCGGCGCAGAGGAAATGGATGATGAAGCTCAAGCCGCAATAGGCGACGAACATGACGCCGTGGAACAGGCTGGCCGGAGGATGCATGCCATAGACCAAGGCGACGATGACTATGGTGGGGACGACCGCAAGCAGGAAAGTATAGGCGGAGGCGCCGGCTTCGATGGACAGCAGATAGAGCGGGTAATGCACGGGCTTGAGCAGCCAGACGGCGACGTCGCCGGTTTTGAGCGCAGTGCCGACGTGGCGGATGATGCGATCGTAGCGTGTTGCGCCCATTACCACGCCGCCCAGCAGGGCATAGGTGATCATGTCGCCAATGGAGATGCGATCGACGGCGGTGACGCCGGCATAGACGGCCAGCCAGATGGCGACGCGGGCGAAGACCTGCACCAGCTTACCGAAGATATTGGCCCAGACCTCGTTGCGATAGGCGAGGCTGGTGAGAAAGCCGCTGCGGACGAAGGCGGTGTAGGCGCTCATGGCGTGATGGCCGCGGCAGTGTTGCGACGTTGGTAGAAGCTGCGGATCACCTCCTCGATATTGGGTTCGTGCAGGGCCACGTCCTTGAGGTCGCGGTCGTTGCCGACTTCGGAGAGCACCTGCACAAGCGAGACGTCGTCGCGCTCAAGCAGGTAGTGCTTGATGAGGCCGTCGTCGCTGGTCAGTGTTGCGGTGCTGAGGATGACGGGGCCGGGGTCGGTGGCGAATTCGAGGGTCAGGCGGCGGGCGGAGCCTAGGGCCGAGCGCAATTTTCCGAGTTCGCCGTCGAAGATCAGCTTGGCCTGGTCGACCATGATCAGGCGCGGGCAGATGGTTTCGATGTCCTGCAGGTCGTGGGTAGTCAGAATGATGGTGACGCCGCGCTCGCGGTTGATCTCGGCGAGGAAGCGCCGGACCGCGTCCTTGGCGACCACGTCGAGGCCGATGGTCGGCTCGTCGAGGAACAGGATTTTGGGGTCGTGCAGCAGCGACATGACGATTTCGGCCCGCATGCGCTGGCCGAGGCTGAGCTGGCGCACGGCGCGGTCGAGGAACGGCTTGAGGTCAAGCAATTCGCTGAAGCGGGCAAGATTGTCCTGATAACGGGCGAGCGGAATGTCGTAGATGCGCTGGTGCAGGGTGAAGCTGTCGATCAGCGGCAGGTCCCACCAGAGCTGGCTGCGTTGGCCGAACACCACGCCGATCTGGCGGGCGTTGGCCATGCGCTCGAGATGCGGCGTGCGGCCGAGCACCGATAGCGTGCCGTCACTGGGGACCAGGATGCCGGTCATCATCTTGATCATGGTGGATTTGCCGGCGCCATTGGGGCCGAGATAGCCGACGGCCTCGCCGGCCGCGATATCGAAGCCGATATCGGCGACGGCGGTGACCTCGGAATATTCCGTTGTCACCAGCGTCTTGAACGCACCGAGCAGGCCCGGAAATCGCCTGTGCTGCCGAAAGCGTTTGGAAACGCCCCGTGCCTCGATCAGTGCTGTCATATCGGCGCCCCCCGACGGGGGAGACTAGCCGATTCTTTTGGCGTGGGAACTGACGTCAGGCAGCGTCGCTGATCAGCTCTTCGGCGAGACCGTATTCGTGCAGTTTGCGATAGAGGGTCGAGCGGCCGATTTTGAGGGCGCGGGCGACGCGAGACATGCGGCCACCATGGTGCTCAATGGCAAAGACGATGGCGGCGCGCTCGATTTCGGCCAAGGCGGCGATTTCGCCGGTTGGAGCGAGGAAACGGTCGGGTGCGGCGATTGGCTCGTCCAGCACGGCGCGCAAACGGGCGGAGGCGGTGTCGATATGGATCGGCGCGGCGAGAACCGGGACGCCTTCGAGCGCCTTGAGGGCGACGTCGCGGCCGTTAGTCTGGGAGAAGACCTGCGGGAAATCGACGGTTTCGAGGAAGGCGCCGTCGGTCAGCACGATGGCGCGGTAGACGGCGTTTTCGAGCTGGCGAATGTTGCCGGGCCAGTCGTAGCTCAGCAGCAGTTCAAGGGCGACTGGGGAGATGCCGAGAACGCGCTTGCCGGCTTCGGCCGAGAAGCGGGCGATGAACATGGCGATTAGGGCCGGGATGTCCTCCATGCGGTCGCGCAGCGGCGGCACGTAGATGGGGAAAACGTTGAGCCGGTAGTAGAGGTCCTCGCGGAACTCGCCGGATTTGGCGAGGTTGAGCAGGCGCCGGTTGGTGGCCGAGATGATGCGGACGTTGACGCGCTCCGGGCGGGTGGCGCCGACCGGCTCGATCTCGCCATCCTGCAGCACGCGCAGCAGCTTGACCTGGATATCGAGCGGCAGTTCGCCGATCTCATCAAGGAACAGTGTACCGTTATGGGCTTCTGCGATTTTGCCGGTGTGGTCGGAAATGGCGCCGGTGAAGGCACCCTTCTTGTGGCCGAACAGCACCGACTCGACGAGGTTTGGCGGGATGGCACCGCAGTTGATTGTGATGAAGGGCTTGCCGGCGCGGTCGCCTGCGCCCTGGATTATGCGGGCGATCAGCTCTTTGCCGACGCCGGTTTCGCCCTCGATGAGCACGGGGATGGTCGACTTGCCGGCCTTGGCACAGAGCATCAATACGCGCGCCATGCTGGGCGCCTTGGCGATCATGTCGGCGCTGGAAAATGTGCCAGCCTTGCGGGCGCGTTCAGAGCGGATGGCGGCTTCGAGCGCATCGAGCTTCATAGCGTTGCGCAGCGAGATAATCAGGCGCTCGGGCGCTACCGGCTTGACGAAATAATCGGCTGCGCCATTGCGCATAGCCGAGATGACGGTTTCGAGCGAGGCATTGGCAGTCTGGATGATGACGGGGGTGGTCAGGCCTTCGCGGCGCATGGCGTCCATGACGCCCATGCCGTCGAGATCGGGCATCACGAGGTCGAGGATCATGGCGCCGATATTGCGGTCTTCACGCAGGATGGTCAGTGCCTGCTCGCCGCCGGTGGCGGTCAGCGGCTTGAAACCGGCGCGATTGGCGACCTCGGCAGTGAGGCGCAATTGTACCGGGTCATCATCGACTACGAGAACGCGCGTCATCCAGGCTCCAGTCTTCTTGGTTACAGCATCGAATCGTGTGCCGTTTTGGGAGAAGCATGGCCGACGGGTGTTAAGGGGCGATTAATCATCACGAATTTGCTGTTTGGCTGGTCTGAAACGGGCGCGCACTTCCCATCACGCGCCCCGCTGGCTAAGGTCCGCGGCAAATCAGATAAGCCGGAGACATGCCATGACCGCAGCCGCTCAGAAGGGCCACAATCAGTTCGGCGACTTGCCGGTATGGGACCTCAGCGACCTTTATCCGGGCAAGGACAGCCCAGAATTCAAGGCGGACCTGGAGGCGGCCAAGGCGCTCGCAGCAAAGTTCGAGGCGGATTATAAGGGTAAGCTGGTTGAGCTGACCAAGGCTGGCAAACTGGTGACCGCGATCAAGGACAGCGAAACGCTGGGCGATATCAGCGGCCGGATCAGCTCGTTCTCGTTCCTGCAATATGCGCAGAAGACTACGGATGCTGACCGCGCCAAGTTTATGGGCGACACCAATGAGGCGCTGACAAACCTTTCGACCAAGGTGCTGTTTTTTGAACTGGAACTGAACCGGATCGACGACGCCGATCTCGACGCGGCATTCGCTGGGGATGCTGAGCTGGCGCGCTATCGCACCTGGTTTGCCGAGCTGCGCAAGGCCAAGCGCTACCAGCTGGATGACAAGCTGGAAGAACTGTTTCACGACAAATCGACGACTGCCTACTCGGCGTGGAACCGGCTGTTTGACGAAACTTTGTCGAGCCTTGAGTTCGAGGTAGATGGCGAAACGCTGAACATGGAAGCGACGCTGCATCTGTTATCCGAGAAGGACGAGAAGAAGCGCGAGGCGGCGTTTAAAGCGCTGGGCAAGACCCTCAAAGAGAATGCGCGGCTGTTTACCCACATCACCAATGTGTTGGCCAAGGACAAGGAAATCTCGGATCGCTGGCGCGGTTACGAGGACATTGCCGATAGCCGGCACATGGCCAATTCGGTCGCGCGCGAAGTTGTCGATGCGCTGCAGGCGGCAGTGCAGGAGGCCTATCCGCGGCTGAGCCACCGCTATTATGCGATGAAGGCCAACTGGTTCGGCAAGGACAAGCTCAACGCCTGGGACCGCAATGCGCCGCTGCCGACCAGCGACGAGCGGACCTGGGACTGGGAGAGCGCCAAGACAACGGTGATGGAGGCCTATGGCAAGTTTTCGCCGGAGCTGGCGGCGGTTGCGGCGCCATTCTTCGACAGCGGCTGGATCGATGCGCCGACCGGCGACGGCAAGCTGTCGGGCGCCTTTGCGCATCCGACGGTGCCGAGCGCGCATCCCTATCTCATGCTAAACTACATGGGCCGTTCGCGCGATATCATGACGCTGGCGCATGAGCTGGGTCATGGGGTGCATCAGCGCTTGGCGGCGGCGCAGGGGCCGATCCTCAGCAATACACCGCTGACGCTGGCTGAGACCGCGTCGGTGTTCGGCGAAATGCTGACGTTCCGGCACCTGCTCAATAACACCACCGATCCGAAGCTGCGCTTTGCGTTGCTGGCCTCGAAGGTCGAGGACATGCTCAGCACCGTGGTGCGGCAGATCGCGTTCTATACGTTCGAGCGGCGGGT
>JAQGKG010000335.1 GCA_028290245.1 Devosia sp.
CCCAATCCTTGGGCGATACCGAAAAGCTTGTGCTCGCCTCATCACCCAGCATCAATGACGGCGGGCTGCGGTCCTCATGGAACAGCAACAGGTCGTCGGCGACGATGTCGGCTTCGTGGAATGCGGCGGCCGCAAGCAGCCGCTCGAACCGTTCGGGATGGATGATGTCGTCGGAATCGACCACCGCCACCCACTCGCCGCGCGCCATATCCAGCGCCTGGTTGCGACAATGGGCCGGGCCGCGATTGGCCGCGCCGGCAAGCAGCCTGATGCGGGGATCAGTAGCCATCATTTCCCGGACTAACGCGACGCTATTGTCGCGGGACGCGTCGTCGCTGACGATGACTTCGAGATCGGCCATGCTCTGGCCCAGCACCGAACGCAGAGCCGTGGCGATCTTCGTGCCAGCCTGGAAATTAGCCATGACGACGCTAACGCGCGGCCAGTCGTGGGGGCCTCGATCAACTGATTGCATAATGTTCGCCTGCTCTGGCAGCGCCTTCAGGCGACGCCTTCACCCGGCTCGGCCTTGGAAGAAGAAAAGCTGCTACCGACCTCGGCTAGCATTTCCTCCAGCCGCAGGATCTGGCTATCGAGCTGCGCCACCCGCTGGCGGGCACGCGCCGCGCTATTCTCGGCTGAACCTATTGCGGCCTCATCGATACGGTCGCGCTTGCCGTATTCTGGCGAGTTATCCAGCATAGTCGCCGCCTGCGCATAGTAGAGGTTCATGCGCTGGCTTAGGCCATCGCGCTCGCGACGGGCGTCGTTCAGCGCCATGGAGATGGCGTTGCTGATCGTTCCGAGGCGAGCCTCGTCGGTCTCTGCATCACGGCCGGGATTGCGGGCGCGAAAGGCACGAGGACGTAGTGAAAGCAAAACCATTTCGTCTCCTTTAGCGGCTGCCGGTACGCATGACGACGACCTTGACTGTCTTGACCAGGATCACGAGGTCGCCAATGAAAGACCATTCACGAACGTAGAGCGTATCGAGCTGGACGCGCTGGTCGTAATCGACGTCGCTACGGCCACTCACCTGCCAAAGGCCCGTGATACCGGGACGAACGGCCGCGTAATGCTCGATCTGATCGGCATAGCGGACCACTTCGTCCTGCACGATCGGACGTGGGCCAACGAGGCTCATCTCGCCACGGATGACGTTGATGAGCTGTGGCAGCTCATCGAGGCTGGTGACCCGCAGGAAGCGGCCAAGTGGCGTAACGCGCGGGTCATCGCGCAGCTTTTGAGTGGCGTCCCATTCGGCGCGGGCCTGAGGGATTAGTTCCAGGTGCCGTCGCAGCGCCTCCTGACTATCTACCACCATTGAGCGGAACTTAAGGCAGCGGAAGCGCTTACCGTTTTGGCCGATGCGCTCATGGGAGAACAGGATCGGCCCACGATCCGTAGAAAACATCAGCACGGCAATGAAGAACATGGCCGGGAAGGCAAACAGCAACATGGCCGAGGCGACGACGATGTCGAAGGTTCGTTTGGAGACTAGCCCCCGCCTTGCGCTAAATTTGGAGCGGCTGTCCGATGGACCGACTTCAGCATTGATGATCGACATGAGGTTCTCTCGCGAAGTTTGAAGCCTGGGAACGAGTAGCGCTGCCCGTCCTTCTGGACGTGGAATAAGGTTCGCGAAAGCGCACGCGCTCACGCGGGACCAAGCCCGTCGAAACATCGAAATGACCCGGTTAAGGGGTGCGCCGCTTTTGGCCGCCACGCGGTCCGTGGCTGGACTGTGCGTTGCTGCCGACCTCAGGCAAACATGATCGGAAAGTCGAGGCAACGCCCGGTGAGCATAGCTGCAATGCGCATCTTAATCACAAATCCACCCCATTTGAATTTGGAAAGCGCAGGCAAATCAAAGTGTAAAGTCGTTAACCTGGGTTAAACAGGGCCTAGAGAGTTTATCGTCTGAACTGTTCTTGGCAGCTCAAGGCCTGCAAGTAATGCATGTCCAATTACGAACAGAACCGACGCTCACCAATTGAACAGGAATGCGACGCCGTTCCATAGCAGATAGATGCCGACCCAGGCCAAAGCCATCACGCCGACAGCAACCAAACCCCAAGGCCAGGATAGCGTTGCGCGCTCGTGTGCCGACGGCGACTTCGTCATTTGCACATTCCGCGCCTGACCATCCTCTGGCAGCTTTGGCTCCACGAAAACCTCCCAGGAAGCCGAAGCCGATGTTCGGCTCAAGGTCCAGCAGCGGTCGCACATCCCAGCCCCAGCGGGCTTGTGCAGCGCCTGTAACTCAATACCATCACCCGGTAAATACAACCCTCACGGCCAAGGGCAAATAGACAATTCGATCACGTCTGCGTTGGACCAGTGGCTGCCACCAGGGCAATTCTAGGCATGAGTAAGCAGTTATACTTGGGAGCCAGCTGGTTAATGAAAATCTACTTGGATGCGGCACGATAGATTGTGCAAGGCAATAGTGTGACAAAAGAGAAATGCGGCCGCAACCAGACCTAATTGCCTCGAACTTAGGCAAGCAAGGTCAACAGCATATCTGCAATCGAGCCATGCAAAGCCAACTGGAATTTCAGGTAGATCGACTGGTCCTGCTATGGTCCAATCCACTCACCGACCTATAATAAGGAGAGTGAATTGCAAAAACGTGTGAAGACTGCTGTTTTTCCTGTCGCAGGACTAGGAACCCGCTTCTTGCCCGCAACCAAGGCCATGCCCAAGGAAATGCTGACGGTGGTCGATCGGCCACTCATTCAATATGCCGTCGATGAGGCCCGCGAAGCAGGTATCACCCACTTTGTTTTCGTCACCGGTCGCAACAAGGGCGTCATCGAAGATCACTTCGATCGCCAGTTCGAGCTGGAGGCAACTCTTGAGGCTCGCGGCAAGCTCAATGCGTTGCGCGACCTGCAACGCGACCTTCCCTCGGCCGGGCGCACCAGCTTTACCCGCCAGCAGGAGCCGCTCGGGCTCGGACACGCCGTATGGTGTGCCCGCGACATCGTTGGCGACGAACCATTCGCCCTGCTGCTGCCGGACATGCTGTTCAAGTCGCCTCGCGGTGTGCTGAAGCAGATGATGGAAACCTACGAAGTGACAGGCGGCAATGTCGTGGCCGTCGAGGAAGTGCCGATGGCTGAGGTTTCGTCATACGGCGTAGTTGCGCGTGGCGAGGGTGACGACCTCAGCTTCCGCATCAACGGCATGGTGGAAAAACCGGCCGTGGCGGACGCCCCGTCCAACCTGATCATTTCAGGCCGCTACATCCTGCAGCCGGAAGTGTTCACGCTGTTGGCGGATCAACCGAAGGGTGCCGGCGGGGAAATCCAGCTGACCGACGCCATGCAGACGCTGATGACGCAGCAGCCCTTCGTCGGCGTCAAATATGAGGGCCAGTCGTTCGACTGCGGGTCGAAGATCGGCTTCCTGACAGCGAATGTCGCCTACGCATTAGGACGCGAGGATATCGGCGATGACTTCCTCGCGGCCCTCGCCAAGCTGGGCTTGAACACCGCCCTGATGGAAGGCTTCAAGATCGCCGCGGAATGATCATGGACAGACGGCGCCCTAGTTGGGTGCCGTCTCCATCCGCTGTTCCGCATTGTGGGCGAAACGTTCTAGCCCACCCAGATCGGTAAACCTGGGCAATGCATCGAGATCGACATTGTTGAGCACCACGCCGACGATATAGTCGCCAAGCTCGGGCTCGCGCTCCAGCAAGCTGCTGAGCAGCCGGCGCGGCGTCTTGCCCCACTCTGCCACCAGCACAGCACCATCAGTCAGCGGCAGCACCGATAGCGCATCGATCACCAGCCCCAGCGCCGGTAGATCGAGCACGACGTAATCGAACTGCCCCCGCGCCTCTGCCAGCACCTTTTGCATGGCGGGGCCGGACAGATCCCCGCCACCTGCCTCCGGTGCAGAGGCGGAAAGTGTCACGATCCCGGTCTCGCCATCGGTCACCGCGGCCTGACGCCAATCGCCCATTTGCGAAGGCATGATGCGCTTTGGCATGGATGATCCATTCTGCGGCGCATTCTCGTCCGCATTGATCATCAGCACCCTGGAGCCAGTCACCGCCAGCATTTCGGCAAAAGACGCGGCAAAAATCGATTTACCCTCCCCTGGCAAGGCCGACAGCACGCCCAGCACGGTCGTGCCGCGTTCCGATATGGGCTGCATCAACAGGCGCGTGGCCTTGAGCGTCTCCATAAATGGACCGCCCCAACGTCGCCCGATGCGCTGACCAGACGCTCCGCGCACCAGCGTCCGAATGGTCTTGCGCTGGTCAGCGGCAGTCGAGCCGTTAGCGAGCTGCAGCTTCGGCACATAGCCCAGAAACCGCAAACCCAAATGGCGCCGCACCTGCGAGCCGACACGGAAACCGCGCTCACGCAGTTCATTGATGGCACTCAGCACGGCGCCGATGAAGCCACCTGCAATCAGCGCAGCGGCGAGGATCACCGTGGTCTTGGGGCTCGACGGCTGCTCCGGCAGCAGCGCGTCAGTCACGATGCGGATCGATGGAATTGGGAAGCTCTGGCGCTGCACCGATTCCTCGTAGCGCAGCAGGTAGCTGTTATAGAGCGACCGCAGCGCATCGGAGCGCTGCTGCAACTCATTGAGACGCACCTGCTCCTGGCTGATTAGCCCCGCATTCTGGCCTTCGGAGTCGATATCACGACGCAGACCGGCTTCCTGCTGGGTGGCGATGGAAAGCTGAGTCCTATATTGTTCGTCGAGATTTTGCAGCAGGGCAAAGATGCGGCTATCGAGCGCGGTCTTCTCAGCGCGTAGTGTCAGCAATTGCGGATGGTCTTCGCCAAAGCTGGTGCGGACTTCGGCGATGCGGCTGATCAAAGACGCGGACTGCGTGCGCAGGATGGCGATTTCAGCCGGGTCAGCCTGCGTGCCGCTCAGGAGCGAAACATAGCTAGAAGCGGCCTCAGGACCGGCAGTCACGACTGTCTGCAACTGTTCCGACAAAGCACGCAGCCGGGCAGTCTCGGCCTGTGCTTCTGCCAACTGGTTGGACAGGCTGCCAATTCGCAGGGTGGTCAAATCCCGATCCTGCGCCACGGACAGACCGGTCTGCTTGCGATAATCTTCGATGGCAAGGCTTGCGGTACGCTGGTTTTCGCCAAGTTCGGCTAATCGCTGCTGCAGCCAATCCGAAGCTGCACTGGTGGCTTCCAGTTCGGCATTGAGCTGGTCCTGCAGCAGCGCCTCGGCGTAGGCCTGAGCAATCCGCTGCGCCAGTTCGGGCGTCGCAGCTTCATAGCCGACGCGAATGATCGAGCTGCGCCCCATGCGATCGACCTGCACATTGGACCGCAACATGCCGACGACCTCATTGAGGCCCGCTTCGAGATTGGGCGCCCGTTCGCCCTGTCCAAAGGGGATTAGCCCGCGCACCCGTTGCGAGAAGGAAGGCGGCGGATTGAGGAAATCCTGATCGGTCATCAGGTTTTCAGCCTGCGCCACCGCCGTCGCGACGCGGCTTGAGCGGAGCACTTCGATCTCGTTGAGAACCTGGGCTTCCATATCGACGCTGCTGGTCATCGCCGCGCCGTCGCCGGCCGCCTGTTCCAGCTTGCGGTCGAGCAACACCTGCCCCGCGGACATATAGTTGCGTGGCGCCAGCGACAGGTAAAACACCGCCAGCAGCAGCGCCACGACGACGCTCAAGCCAAGCACCAGAGCCTGTCGCCGCAGTAGCGAAAACACAGTCTCCAGATCGATGGTCTTGAGATCGGACGCGTGCGGCGTTGGCGCTTCGAAATGGCTGGTCTTTTCAAGCATGCTGGTACTCCGCCACTAGGGCCGGGAAAATTGAGGAGACGCTCAACGCGGCAAGGTTTGCCCGTAATGGGTTGCCTGGCGCACCCCGAGGATGCCCCCGGCGACGCCGAGATGCAGCACCGCGCGCAGCCAGTTCTTGCGTCGCATAACCGGAGAAAATGTCGTCAGTGCGGTCAATGCCCCGCAATAACCGATCTTGGCCCCAACCACGGCCAGTGCCTTGGCGCGGGAGCCGGCCTGTAGCATGCCATGGGTTTGTCCGAAGCGCAGGCGACGACGCACCAGCCAGTCCATGCTGGCCCGCTCTGAGGGTACTGGCTCTTCGACCAGCGCATCAGGCGCGTAGGCGATCGTGCCGCCCAAAGCCGTCAGTTGATAGAAAAACGCCGTGTCCTCGCCGCCCGACTGGCCGAGGGCGAGATCAAAGCGCAGCGCCTTGTAAGGCGGGCTCCAGCGGATCAGTACGTTGCAGGTGTAGCCGGTGCGAATGATGCCGCCGACGAAAACGGGGAGCGTCGAATGAAAATCGCCATCGACCATCCAGCGGGGCGCGTCTGGTCCATAGACCGCATGAACCGGTCCCAGCACCGCCGCAGCCTGGCTGGCCTCGGCCTTGTCGACCAGCGCTTCGAGCCAGCCCGGAGCCACGGTCTCGTCGTCATCGACAAAGGCCACGAAGTTGGCATCGGCATGATCGAGACAGGCGTTGCGGGCGATGCAGATATTGGCTGCGGGCGCGTGCACATAGGTGATTGCAAACGGCAGTTGCTCGCGCATCTCATCGACCAGGGCCCAAGCCGAGGGTTCGTGATCGTTATCGGCAATGATGACCCGGATCGAGTGCCCGCCCGTCGTTAGTGCGGCAATGGACTGCAGCGTTTTTTCAAGGAACGTACGGCGAAAGGTGCAAATGCAGATGTCTATGCTGGCCATGGCTCATACCGCCCCACGGCGAAACGGTCGCTGCGCTACGTGAGCCCAGAAGCCGGACGACCAGGCCAGATGCATGATCATCGCGGCCACGCCGACCAGCGGGGAGAGCCACATCGGCATGCCATAGTCTGGGTTGTGCTTGCGCGCCGCATGAATGCCGAGCGCAATGCAGCCGACGCCCCACAGGGCCAACGGCACGAGGAACCCCCAGTGCCAGATCGACAGCACTGCCAGCAGCACCACCGGCAAAATCGCCAGCGGTGCAAGCTGACGGAGACGCGGCACGACGCGGTGCTTGAGAATATTGCGCGCCCTGCCCCCGCCATAGCCGAAATACTGCCGGAACAGGCCGGAGGGTGTGGACCGGGGATAATAGGTCATGCCGGTGCGGTCGGTGAGCCAGATGGTGCCGCCAGCCTGCCGCAGCCGATAATCCAGCTCGGCATCCTCGTTGAAGCGGAACGTCTGGTCATAGCCGCCGACGGCGCGAAACGCATCGACCCGCATCAGCGCGTGATGACCATGATCGACCGGACCGTGGCCCTTGCCAGTGCGATGCGCCGAGCCGCCTGTGCCGATGGCAGAGTTCTGGGCGGTAGCGACGGCGCGCTGGAACGGCGCCACGCCAACGGTCGTCATCGGCACGACGACCGCCGCCACCTGGCGCTCGATAGCCTCGGCAACCAGCGCACGGCAATAGTTGGACGGATAGGCGCCATGTGCGTCGATGCGGATCAGGAAGTCGGCCGCGTCGCCGAACTGCGCGACGACCAGATTTATGGCCGCACTCTGGATGCGTTGGGGATTGTGAATCAGGGTCACGCGAGGCGCATCCAGCGCCAGTTGCGCCACGATGTCCTTCGTGCCGTCGGTGCTGCCCCCATCGGCAACGACGATCTGCGCATCGAGCGCCTCGGCTTCCACCAGCAAAGCCTCGAGCAGGTCGCCGATATGGCTAGCCTCATTCAAGGTCGGGACGACGATCAGCGTGCGTGCGCTCATGCGGCAACCTCCAGTTCGGGCTTGGTTTGCTGGCGACTTGAGAGCCGATCGACCAGCTCGAAGCACTCCCGCGGCTCGCACAGGAATAGCGCCCGGTCTTGCGCCGCCACGTCGGTGGCTAGCTGGCGCACACGCTCCGCTGTCATGCCGCTGAACAACGCCATGAGCGTGTCCTGCGAAATATCGGGGATCACGACACCGATGCCCAGCCGCTCGATAAACCGCGCCGTCTCGGTGCCGGACAGCGCAATGGGAATGGCGCCATTCAGGCACCCCTCGTAGAGCCGATTGGGCAGCAGCCAGTTCGAGTTGAGACCTTGTTCGAAAAAGTCGATGGCCCAGACGAAATGCACCGCTGAATAAAGCCCCGCGAGATCATCGGGATAGCGGAAAGGACCCCAAAATTCGAGATGGGGCGATTGCTCGACGGTGCCGTGAAAATCAGCGAATTCTGTCAGTGCCGGTCGACCGGCAAGTGTCACTTCGACACGCCCGGCAAGATGGCGCGTTAAACCGTCCAGCGCAGTCAGCGACGCCTTGCAGCGCAAAGCGCCAAACCAGCCGACCCGTAGCACCGAAGGCTGGTCCACCAGGGCCGGATTGCTGCCGAACTCAGAAATCCCCGGCGCAAATACCTTGTTCTCGACCAGTTGGATCGGCGGCGCGCCATGGATGTCGAAATAGTCGCGCACAAAGGCCGGCGAGCTGGTGATGACCAGCTCAACATTGCGCATGAACCGCTGTTCCAGCGCGCGCATGGCCCGTCCAATCGGGTCCTGACGCAACATCAACCGGTGAATATCGAGGCATTCATAAACCAGCGTCGGTGGGACTTCCCAGAGCCGCATTAGCCGCTGCGCCACCCCGAGCATTTCCAGATTACGCGCCACGATCACATCCGGACGCCGCAGCGACTTTGCCCAGTTTGGCGCACGCCACGCTGCCGTTACCGCAGCCCCCAGCCGCTGCAGCATGCGGCCGTCATGGGTGGTCCCGAGCTTCACTACCGTGTCCAGAGGAAGCAGCGAGGCTGGCGCATCGCCTCGCCTGAACCCAGCGATCTCGACCTCCGCGCCACCCTGTCGAAACATGGCGACTCGTCGGCCCACCGCCGGATCGGCAAGGTTATGAACGAGGTACAAAATCCTTGGCAACGAGCATCTCCTGCCGGGCGGCTATTGGAATTTGCCCATACGCAGCAGTCGCCGCCCAGGCATCATCACCGAAGCGACGAGAATGAACGCCCAGTTGAGAATGCATGAATGAAGGGGTCAACGTGACTGGGAGTGACGCAGTGCTGCGCCAAACGCATGTCACGAATGTGCCCTAATTCGTACATCGGTCGGTAATGCACCGACGTGAGATCCGAGTTCCTTTATGACCACCTGCGGAATGAAAGGGCCTCGATCGCCTCTGGTTTCAGTCGTTAAGTTCGTTCGGATGAGGCAACGTCTTCCCATCCGCGCGGTCCAGCCCAGCGATGGCCGACATGTCGTCTTCACTCAGTTCGAAATCCCAGACATCGAGATTTTCCACGGCGCGTTCGAGCTTGCTGGATTTCGGCAGGACCACTAGGTCCAGTTGGAGATGCCAGCGGATGATGACTTGGGCGGATGATTTTCCAAGGCGCTTGGCAATGGCGGTGATGCCGCGATTTTCCAGCAGTTCCGTGCCTTTACCGCCGAGCGGACTGTAGCTTTCGGTGACAATGCCATGCTGTTGATGCCAGTCGCGGCTTGCGCCCTGCTGAAAGCTGGGATGCAGCTCGATCTGGTTGACCGCCGGCGTTACCCCTGTCTCGCCGATGATGCGTTCGAGATGCTCGGGAAGAAAGTTCGACACGCCGATTGAGCGGATTCGGCCCTGCTGCTGCAACTCAACGAAGGCCTTCCAGGTCGGCACATACTGGTCACGTCCGGGAGCGGGCCAATGCACCAGGAACAGATCGAGTTGATCGAGGCTAAGCTTGGACATGGTCTGGTCGAAGGCGCGCAACGTGCTGTCGTACCCCTGCAGGCTGGTCTGCAATTTCGAGGTTACCCAGATATCGCGGCGACGTACTTTGGTTTGCTTGAGACCCTGACCAACCCCTGCTTCGTTTTGATAGGCCTCTGCGGTGTCGATATGGCGGTAGCCCGCATCGATGGCGTCAGCGACCAGCTTCGGTGCCTCGCTATCGGCAAGGCGCCAGACACCAAGACCAAGGCGCGGGATGCTGTTGCCGTCATTGAGAGTTATGTAAGGCGAAAGTGTCACTGCGAATCTCCTTGGCGCGGTTGCAGCGTCAACGGACTAGCCGGCAAATGGCTGCCAAACTTGCGCGATGTTCGTGAACTGCGGCGGACGTATCTCGAACGGTGCTCAACCGAAACGTGATCGCGCAGTTAACGCTTGCCTAACCATGTTCACCCACCCTTGGGCGAATTAAGGAGGCTTAAATGCAAGTACAGACTGAACGTGAAAATGGCCGCGAAGATCGCATTGACCCAATGTGGTCTGCCGACGAGGATGAACGGCGACTGGCAATCTACCGCCGGGCGGCTGCGGGCGCGCGAAAGACGCTGACGCTTAAGCAGTAGGGCACGCCGGCGTATACTGCTGCCGGACTTCCATTTCGTCTCAAACTTCAGGCAGTTGGTTAATTAATGCGACGTTAACCAGACGCTCCAAGCTTTGCGGTTGTTAAGGGCCGGCATACCTCCACGTTGTAACGTTGCTTGCAACCGATGCGAGTTTACATGAGCCCCCCAGCAAGCGCCGCACACCGCGTATCCTTTCACATCGTCTGGATCTCGGTTGCGCTGGGCTCGCTCATTGCGATTGCGCTCGTGCTGTGCGCGTCATGGATGGCGCGCGAAATCGATACTGCGGCCCTTAACGAACAGCGAAGTGCCGTCAGAACCTATATCGAAGATGCCGGCCGTCGTGTCCAACTCGATCAAAGCACCGCTGCCAGGCGCACCGACGGGGTGTTCTATTCCACCCATGGACGATTTGCCTGGGTTCCAAAGGGAATGGCCGACTGGATCAGCGCAGAATTCGACCACGACCGTGTCTATATATTCTATCTGGACGGGTTCGTTCTTCAGGCCAGCGCGCACGGTCACCTGACAGATAGCGAAATACTACTGACGGACCGTCAGGCAGTAGCCTCCGTTGTCAATCAGGTTCGGGTCAGCCTCGTCACGCCAGCAACCGATCAGGAGTCGTCTGCTGCGTGCTGCTTTGGCATCCGACGCTTGGAAGACGGAAGCGTTGCGATTATCAGCGTCCGCCCACTCAACGCGCTTACCAGCGCCGAAGATTTCGCCCGCAACCCGCTCCTGCTGGCATCCGTGGTGCAGTTCAATGAGCATGCTTTACTGGCCATCTCGAAGACACTCGGTCTGGCCGGCCTCAGGACAACCAATGTCATTCGGTCCGCAGCCAATGTTGCACTGCTCGACGATCAGGACCGGCCTTTGGCCTACGTTCAATGGACACTACCAACACCGGCGGCAAAGCTGATCCGACAGGTGGCGCTGCCGGCGATAATCTCGCTCATCGTCATCGGCGGCTGCATTTTCTTTCTACTGGCTTGGCTTCGTCGGACGTCGGTTCGGCTTGAGGACAGTCAAACCGATGCCAGCTTTCTCGCCATGCACGACACGCTGACCGGTGCGGCCAATCGCTCGCTGTTTGATCAACGTTTGCGCGAGGCGCTGCACTACACAACCCTCGCCGAAACCAAGATCCTGCTGATTTCCATCGACCTCGACCGGTTCAAGGAGGTCAACGACACCTATGGCCATGCCGCCGGGGATGAATTGCTTAGGGAAGTCGGCCGGCGCCTACTGGTCGAGCTGCCTGAGGAGGCAACGCTTGCCCGGCTCGGAGGCGATGAATTCGCCGTCGTGCAGCCAGGCATCGTCAGCGACGGCCATGCGCGCTGGATATGCCAGCGCCTGGTGCAGGCGCTTACCGATCCTATTGCGTTGCCGGCTGGTCCAATAAGCATCACCGTCAGCGTCGGCTTCGCCGTTGAAACGCCAAGCACTATTTCAGCGGAGGAGCTGGCTCGACGGGCCGATGTCGCGCTGTACTCCTCGAAGACTGCGGGCCGCAATCAATACACCCTATATCAGCCGGCGATGGATGCCGATCGCAAGGAGCGCCTGACGCTTCAGGTCGAGCTTCGCAATGCGCTATTGCAGGAGGAGCTAACCCTCGTATACCAGCCGATTTTCAGCGCCACCTCAGGCGAGATTGCCGGCGCCGAGGCCCTCTTGCGCTGGAATCATCCGGTTCGCGGCTTTGTTTCTCCTGAACTTTTCGTGGGGTTGGCTGAGGAAATCGGCCTCATCAACGAACTTGGGATGTGGGTGCTGCGCCAGGCTTGCGTGCTGGCCAAGGATATAAACCTGCCATGGATTGCCGTGAACCTGTCGCCGGTGCAGTTCCAACGCGTGGAACTGGCCGATGAAATCCTGCAGGCCTTGCACAATATCGGCTACCAACCTGACCGGCTGGAGCTGGAAATTACCGAAGGCGTGCTGCTGCAGGATTCCGCCCAAGTTCAGATGACGCTGACCCGCCTGCGCGCTGCCGGCGTTCGCATCTCCATCGATGACTTCGGGGCGGGCTACGCCTCGATCAGCTATCTGCGCAATTACAAGATCGATAAAATCAAAATCGATCGCTCTTTCATAAAAGAACTCAACGACGATCCCACTCTGGTTCACGTCGTACGCGCGATGGTCGACATGGGCCGGGCGATGGGCCTGAGCGTTACCGCTGAGGGTGTCGAAGAAGACGCCCAGCGCCGCCAGCTAACGGCAATGGGCTGCACGCACCTACAAGGCTATTTGCTGTCGCGGCCAATTTCGGCTGTAGCGCTAAGCCAATTATCAGGTGAGTTCGAAGATGAACCGCCTGTAAAGTTGATATCGTTTGGACGGGATTGATAGTCAGAACAAAGAAGCAATCTGCGACACTCAAACGCCGTCTCACGTCCGACGGTTAGCTGGACATTTGACAGCCAGAGGTTTCTTAACGCCGAAAAGACCCGCTGAGCATCCCTTGCTGCGCCGCCTCTAGTACACCGGGTCGCAACAAAACCCCGAGAAGTATCCGTCAAGCGACATGCTCCGAAGTGGGGGATATATCGCGCTACACGTTGGATTTCGATACGGGGCAGGTTTTCGTGGGAACCGGGCTTTCGCAATGGCTAAGCTTGATATTGGCTGGGGTGCCAGGAGTTTCCGCAGGGGCATTTTGGCGGGCTATCAAGCCAATGATATCGCTTATTATTGTTGCACTTCAGCATGTTACGTTTCACAATGTGCTAACGAATGGTGCTAACGAAACGATGAGCAGGCGATGTCTCGAGGCAGTGGTTTGATCCGACGCAAGGCGGTTTGGTATGTCCTCGTAACAGTGCCAACCGACCTATGGCTCGCAATGGGCAGCACTAAGCCGGTGAAGCAAAGATGGGTCTCACTGCGCACTACAAATCGCGAAGATGCCAAGGCGCGAAAGCACAAAGTCCTCGACCAGTGGGCAGGCACATTTGCAGACATGC
>JAQGKG010000336.1 GCA_028290245.1 Devosia sp.
AATCGGTTGGCCCCAAGACCAGCCTGCACGAGGCGCTGCGCCATCTGCGTGAGCACAGCATCAAGGCGCTGCCGGTGGTGGATGCCGACAATCGCGTCATCGGCATCCTGACGCAGACCGACCTGCTCGACAAAGCCGATTGGGGCATGTCGGCGACGGGTTCGGGCCTCGGCTGGCGGCTGCGCTCTATCAACAATTCAGATCGCCCGCTCAAGGGAAAAGTCGAGGACATCATGAGCGCGCCGGTGAAAGCCGCCCGACCCGAAACGCATATCGCGCAGATCGTGCCGTTCATGGCCGATGCCGGCCTGCATCACCTGCCGGTGGTGGACGCGGACGGGCGCCTTGTCGGCATGGTGACCCAGTCGGACGTGATGGCGTCGATGTTTGCCGTCGCCTCGCGCCAGGACCTTTAGCACTGCTCCGAGCGCAAAGGTCTCAGGCGGCCTTTTTCGCCTTGGCCACACGCTTGCGCGCTGGCTTGATTGTCGCAACGCCGGCGGCCGCTATCTCGGCCATGGCCTTGAACCAATATTGCTGGTCCTGACCAATCGGGCTGCCATCGGCTTCCCACATTTCATAGGCACGGCGTTTCACCTGGTCTTCCATCGGTAACCTCATGCTGACTGATGCCCAAGCCTGCCCCAACATGGTTGCCAGAGCGTAAACGCGTAGAATTCGTGATAGCTCGCTCGTCGTGCTGACATGAGGTGTCCCGCTCATCGACGAATTGGGTCCGGCACAATTCCGCGTTAGACTGGTGCAAGGCACCGGAAGGAAGGCAGGACCATGACGCCGTTTCACCAGATTCTCGGCAATACCCTCATCGCCAATATCACCAATTTCACGGTGTGGTTCGCGCTGACCTTCTGGATCTTTATCGAGACCCGGTCGGTGTTTGCCACCGGCATGGTCGCCGGCATCTACCTGGTGTTCACCGCTGCCTTTGGTTTCTGGTTCGGCAGCATCGTCGATCATAATTCCAAGCGGCTCGCCATGATGGGGTCGAGCGCTGTCTCGGCTGCTTTTTACACGGCGTCGTTGGCGATGGTTTTCCTCGAGCCGGAAGGCGCCTTTGCCGATCCCTACGGCTGGTATCTTTGGGGGTTTGTCCTGCTCATCATGCTCGGTGTCATCGCCGGCAATATCCGCCCGATTGCGTTGCCGACGCTGGTTACCATTCTCATTCCCGAAGATGAGCGCGACAAGGCGAATGGGCTTGTCGGCATGGTCAGCGGCATCGGTTTTCTCACCACCTCAGTTATCAGCGGTTTCCTCGTCGCCTGGGGCGGCATGCTGGCGGCGCTGGTGCTGGCTTTGGTGTTGACGCTGGTTGCCTTTGCGCACCTGCATTTCGTTGAAATCGACGAGGGCCGCCATGTGCCGGCCGAGGGTGAAGTCGCCGAGCCCAAGCGCGTGGATATCAAGGGCACCATTGCGGTAATCGCCGCCGTGCCAGGCCTGTTCGCGCTGATCTTTTTTGCCACCTTTAACAATTTCCTCGGCGGCGTGTTCATGGCGCTGCTCGATGCCTATGGCCTATCGCTGGTTTCGGTGCAGGTTTGGGGCCTGCTGTTCGGCGCGCTGTCCTGCGCCTTCATTGCCGCCGGCATTATCATTTCAAAGGTCGGCCTCGGCAAAAACCCGCTGCGCACCCTGCTGATGGTCAATATCGCCACATGGTCGGTCTGCTGCTTTTTCACCATCCAGCCGTCGATCTGGCTTTTGGCCGCCGGGTGCCTGGTTTGGATGTTCCTGGGTCCATTTGCCGAGGCCGCAGAACATACGACCTTGCAAAAGGTGGTGCCGCTGGAGCGCCAGGGGCGGGTGTTCGGCTTTGCCCAGTCCATCGAACAGGCCGCATCGCCTCTGACGGCGTTCATGATCGGGCCGCTGACGCAGTTTGTGGTGATCCCGTTCATGACGGATGGGGCAGGGGCAGATGCCATCGGCGGCTGGTTCGGCACGGGACCGGATCGGGGGATCGCGCTGGTGTTTACTATCGCGGGGGTGATCGGGGTTATCGTCACCGTTATCGCTATGAACTCACCGCAATATCGGCAGTTGTCGAAGGCTTATGCCGATGCGCCGGATGATGATGGAGCAAGTGGCGGAGCGGTGGCGAGTGCAGCTTAGGCGGTGAGAAGTAAGAAGCCAGAATACCCCCACCTAGCCTTGGTTGCTCAAATCGCTCCACTGAAGCGATTTGTCCCTCCGGGTCGCACCCAAGCCCTGAAAAGGGGGAGTAATCCTATCTAGTATTTGGCACAATCACAGCTTACCCGCCGGCCAGATTCCTCCCCCTATCAGGGGGAGGCTAGCTGGGGGTATCCGAGGAGGACTCGTCCTCTATGCCGCCTGCAAATTACCGTCGACACTCGCCGGCCTCGAACCACCCGGAAACGTCAGCGCCACCAGCGCTGCGGCAATCCCGATGCCGGCTGAACTCACATACAACCAGTGGTAATCGCCGAAGGTATCGAACAGCCAGCCGCCGCCGACGGGGCCGAAGGCCATGCCGATGCTTGAGGTCATGACGATTCCGCCCAGCACCGTTCCCATCACTTTTGGGCTGAAATACTCGCGCGCCAGCACTGAATACAGCGGCATCACCCCGCCATAGGCCAGTCCCAGCACTGCCGCCAGCATGTAAAACTGGCCCAGTTCACCGATGTAGATGTAGCTGTAGATGCCCACTGCCTGCAGCACGAGGCCGCCGACGATGACGCGCTTGACGCCGATGCGGTCAGCCAGAACGCCAAAGATCAGCCGCCCGAACAGCCCGGCCAGACCCTCGACGCTATAGATGCTGGCCGCGGCGATGGCCGAGGCACCGCACAGCATGGCGTAGCTCACCGTGTGAAAGATTGGTCCGGAATGTGCCGCGCAGCAGAGGAAAAACACCGAGGCGAGAACGATGAACTTTGGCTGGCGCATTACCGCCAGAATTGACGTGCCTTCCGCGGGGGCGGCTACCGTGCCGGGCTGTGGCGCCTCTTCGACCGCAACTGGGGGGCGACGGACCAAAAAGCCAATCGGAAAGATGATCATGGTGGCGACGAGCGCTGTCGTCATCATGGCGTTGCGCCAGCCCATTTGCTCGATCAGCACGGTGGCCAGCGGCGTCATCACCATTGGCGCCACGCCGCCGCCGAGCGATACCAGCGACACCGCGAGGCTACGATGCTTGTCGAACCAGCCGAGCACCGTCGCCATCAGCGGCGCGAAGAATGCGCCACCAGAGGCACCGACCAGTCCGCCATAGGCGATCTGGAACACCAGGATGTCATTGGCCCGGCTGGCGATGAACAGGCCAAGCCCCAGCGTCACCGCGGCGATCAACACGACGGGCCGAGCACCGATCCGGTCGGTCAGCGTGCCCCACAGGAAGCCGGCCACGCCCATCACGACAAAGCCGATGGTCATGGCGCCGGAAATGCCGGCGCGCGTCCAGCCGGTGTCCTCCGCCATGGGTAGCAAGTAGACGGGCAGGGCGAACATTGCGCCCATTGCCA
>JAQGKG010000349.1 GCA_028290245.1 Devosia sp.
GTTCGGCGTTGAAGACCTCGGGATGGCTGACGTTTACACCATGCGGCGCGTCCGGAACGACGACCAACGTGCTGCCGGCGATGGCTGCGTGGGTGCGCTTGCCGGAGCCTTCGAATGGTACGGTGCCGTCGGAATCGCCGTGGATCACCAGCGTCGGCACCGTCACTTTGGTCAAATCGTTGCGGAAGTCGGTCGTAGCGAAAGCCTTCATGCAGCCGAGAGCCGCTGTCTGGTCGGACTGGAGGCAGACCGTCAACGCGTCCTGGCGTTCCTGCTCGGTCACCTTGAGTTGGCCCTTGGCCGAAAAGAAATCCTTGGTGAACTGGTCAAAGAAGGCTTCGCGGTCGGCGCGCAAGCCGCTTTCCATCTCCTCGGCCTTTGCCTCGGTCAGGGGGCCTTCAGGATTGTCCGGCGTCTGGATCAAATAGGGTGGCACCGCCGAGGCAAATACCACCGAGCGTAGCTTGCTCTCGCCATAGGTCGCGATGTAGCGGGCAACTTCGCCACCGCCCATCGAGAAGCCGACGAGAGTGACACCAGTGAGGTTGCGACCGTCGATCAGACCAGCCAAGTCAGCAGCCAGCGTGTCATATTCGTAACCGGATGCCGGCTTATCGGACTGGCCAAAGCCGCGGCGGTCATAGCTGATGACCCGATAACCGGCTTCCTGGAGCGCAGGAACCTGCTTCTCCCATGCGGCGCTCGACAGGGGCCAGCCGTGAATGAGGATAACGGGACGGCCACTGCCGCCGGTGTCTTCGGTAAAAATGTTGATTGGTTCAGAAGCCACAAGGCCTCTCCTTAATTGGTACGCCCGGACGGGGCACCGATCAACGAAGGCTCAGCCGCATTGTTCCTACACGATTATTTGGGAGCCACAGGTGGATAGGCGGATGAAAGTGAGGCTCGGGTGTGTGCGGAGCGCGCGTGCCATTCGAGCTTAGCTCTCATGGCCTGCTCGCCTAAAACCGCGCCACTGGCGCGGTTTTGCCTGACGGCCGGCTCTCAGACGTCCAGATTGCTGACGCTGAGGGCGTTTTCCTGGATGAAGTCGCGGCGGGGTTCGACGAGGTCGCCCATCAGGGCGGAGAAGATGGCGTCGGCTTCGTCGGTTTCCTTGACTTCGACCTTGAGCAGGGTGCGCGCGTTCGGGTCGAGCGTAGTTTCCCAGAGCTGGGAGGCGTTCATTTCGCCAAGGCCTTTATAGCGCTGCAGCGAGACGCCCTTGCGGCCTGAGTCCGTGACCGCCTTGAACAGGCTGGATGGGCCGAAAATCTGGATGGTTTCGCCCTTGCGGGTCAGCGTCGGGACGCCACCATAGATTTCGTCGAGCCGCTCGGCGAGTTGGCGCAGCTTGCGTGCGTCGGCGCTCTGCAGGAGTGCCTTGTCCAGCAGATGGCGCTCGGCCACGCCGCGGACGGTGCGCGAGAAGGCAAGGTCTTCGGTATCGGTGATTTCGCCGAACCAACCCTGCTCCAGCTCGTCGGAAATCCGATCTAGACGACCAGCGACGCGGCTCATCAGTTCGCCGATCCGGTCGGGATCGCTCAGGCCTTCGGGATCGAGCCCACCGACGATGGCCGCCTGTTCAACCAAGCTGCGATTGTAGCGGGTGTTGAGGTTGTCAATGGCGCTGACGATCTGGCGAGCCTGCTGCACGATGCCCTGCAGGTCGGCGCCGCCATGCTGGTTGCCGTCGCGCGTGGTGAACACCGCGTCGTCGAGGCCCGCCTCGATCAGGTAGTCATTGAGCGCGTTTTCGTCCTTGAGATACTGCTCGGACTTGCCGCGCATGGCTTTGTAGAGCGGCGGCTGGGCGATGTAAATATGGCCGCGGGCCAGCAGTTCGGGCGTCTGGCGATAGAAGAACGTCAGCAACAGCGTGCGAATATGAGCGCCGTCGACGTCGGCGTCGGTCATGATGATGATCTTGTGGTAGCGAAGCTTGTCGGCGTTGAACTCTTCGCGTCCAATGCCGGTGCCAAGCGCCGTGATCAGCGTGCCGACCTGGTCCGACGAGATCATACGGTCGAAACGCGCGCGCTCGACGTTGAGGATCTTGCCACGCAGCGGCAGCACGGCCTGGTTGGAACGGTCGCGGCCCTGTTTGGCGGAGCCGCCAGCCGAGTCACCCTCGACGATAAAGATTTCCGACTTGGCTGGATCGCGTTCCTGGCAATCGGCGAGCTTGCCGGGGAGCGAGGAGATTTCCAGCGCACCCTTGCGGCGGGTCAGTTCGCGCGCTTTGCGGGCAGCTTCGCGGGCGGCAGCGGCTTCGGCCACCTTGCCGACGATGATCTTGGCTTCGACCGGGTGCTCTTCAAACCACTGGCCGAGCTTCTCGTTGACGATGTTCTCGACGACGGGCCGCACTTCGGAGGACACCAGCTTGTCCTTGGTCTGCGACGAAAACTTGGGGTCCGGCACCTTGACGGAGAGCACGCAGGTGAGACCCTCACGCGTGTCGTCACCCGTCATGGTGACCTTTTCCTTCTTGGCGATGCCCGAGCTTTCGGCATAACCGACAACCTGCCGCGTCAGGGCGCCGCGCAGGCCGGCAAGGTGAGTGCCGCCATCGCGCTGCGGGATGTTGTTGGTGAAGCACAGCACGTTCTCGTGGTAGCTGTCGTTCCACTGCAGCGCGACTTCGACGGTGATACCGTCCTTCTCTGATATCATGGTGATCGGCTTGTCGATGACGCCGACCTTGGACTTGTCGAGATATTGCACGAAGGCTTCGAGGCCGCCCTCATAGTACAGGTCGATATTGACCGGCTCGGGGTGGCGCAGGTCGTTGAGCAGGATGTGCACGCCGGAGTTCAGGAACGCGAGCTCGCGCAGGCGATGCTCCAGCGTCTTGAAATCGAACTCGACCATGGTAAAGGTCTGGTCGGACGGGAAAAAGGTGATCTGGCTGCCGCTGCGGCCTTCATAGGTGCCGGGCTGCTTATCTTCGACATAGGTGCCGACCTGCTTGAGCGGCGCATCGGAATTGCCGTGCGTGAAGCTCATCTCGTGGACTTCGCCATCGCGACGGATACTGAGCTTGAGCCAGGCCGAGAGAGCGTTGACCACGGATACGCCGACGCCATGCAGGCCGCCGGAGACCTTGTAGGAATTCTGGTCGAACTTACCGCCAGCGTGCAACTGGGTCATGATGACCTCGGCTGCCGAAATGCCCTCTTCCTTGTGAATGCCGGTGGGAATGCCGCGGCCATTGTCGTTGACCGCCACGGAGCCATCGGCATTGAGCGTCACCGTGACCAGGTCGGCGTGGCCGGCCAGAGCCTCGTCGATGGCGTTGTCGACCACCTCATAGACCATGTGATGCAGGCCCGAGCCGTCGTCCGTATCGCCGATATACATGCCAGGGCGCTTGCGCACCGCGTCGAGGCCCTTGAGCACCTTGATGCTGTCGGCGCCGTATTCTTCGGGAACTGGATTTTCACTATCGGTCATGGGGTCCGAATCAGGTCGTTTCTAGAAGGTTTCGTTTTAGCGGATAGGGGGTATATCCCCAAGCAAAATGGGCTTTTGAGGGCGGTTTGACGGGGATTCTTCGCCCCATTGCGCCAAGGCATTTTTTCACCGGGCCACAACAGCAGTTTCAGTCGTTAAACACGCGTCCATCCTTGACCGTGATCATCTGTGCGCGTTCGCCGAGGGCTTCGAAAAGCACCCGGTCGGTGCCGGTGAGGAAGCACTGGGTTCCGAGGCCGTCCAGCGCCAAGAACAGGGCGCGGCGGCGGTCGGGATCGAGGTGGGCGGCGATTTCGTCGAGCAGCAGGAACGGCGTTATGGCGGTGCGCAGCTTGACGAGGCGGGCGTGGGCCAGAATGAGGCCGATCAGCAGGGCCTTTTGCTCGCCCGTGGAGCCCAATGCAGCCGGCATGGCCTTCTGTGCATAGGTGACTTCGAGATCGACGCGGTGAGGCCCTGATATGGTGCGTCCAGCGGCGCGATCAACCCCGCGGGAGCCTCGCCAGAGGGTGGCGAGGGCTGCTTCGAGCTCGGCCGACGACGCAGGTTCGTCGCCGCGCTCGAACAGCGGCGTCAAGGCCAGATGCGCCGCTGGGAAGCTCTGGTCATCGAGGCTCTGCTCGATCAGCGCCTGCAGGTGGGTCAGACTATCGGTACGGGCCAGATGAATCGAGGCGCCCAGCTAGGACAATTGGGACTCCTCCGAATTATGCCAGGTCGCTTCGCCATTGTCTTCGAGCTGTCGATTG
>JAQGKG010000376.1 GCA_028290245.1 Devosia sp.
GCCGATATCGCGCTCTACCAGGCCAAGGACAGCGGCCGAGGGCGGTATCAGCTGTTTGCCGGCGAACTCGATGAAGCCGTGAAGGAGCGCCGAGGCCTCGAGATCGAGCTTCGCGCCGCGTTAGCAACCGGCGAGGGCCTAGAGCTAGTCTATCAGCCGATTTTCCAATTGGACGGGAGTCTCGCGGGCGCCGAAGCCTTGGTCCGCTGGAACCATCCGACGCGCGGTCGCATGGCGCCCGACACGTTCATTGGTCTGGCTGAAGAGCGTGGTCTAATCGACGCGTTGGGTATGTGGGTAATGCGATCAGCTTGCATGTTCGCGGCCGACACCGCCCTGCCATGGGTTGCGGTAAACGTATCCCCTATCCAGTTCCGGAGCGAACGGTTTGCCGACAGTGTACGGACCACGCTCAGGCACGCCAGGTTTCCGGCTCATCGGCTCCAGATCGAGATAACGGAAGGGCTGTTGCTGCAGAACTCGCCGCTTATTCAGGCTACCCTGCGTGAACTGCGCGCTGATGGTATTCAAATTGCGCTAGACGATTTCGGGACCGGCTATTCCTCCATTAGCTACCTGCGCACACATGGTATCGACAAGCTCAAGATCGACCAGTCGTTCACCGCCCAATTGGGTGTCGACCCGCAAATCGTAAACATCATCAAGTCGATTGTTGATCTTGGCCGGGCAATGGACATGGTGGTGACAGCCGAAGGTGTTGAAACGGTCGAACAACGTTCGATCCTTGCCGACATAGGATGCGACGAGTTGCAAGGCTATCTCTTGTCAAGACCGATATCCGCCGATGCAATGATCCCTTTCGTCGACCAGCATAGAGGAGTGAGAGCGCTGGGGGTGGAGACCAGGCCTCGTCGCAGCTAGATCTGTCGGCGGCGCTGGCCGCACACCGGCGAGTGTGCGGCAACGGCACCGCCATTGTCGTAGATGCCGTTGTGTACGTATGCCACGTCGGTGTTCGAATGGTCATATCACCTCGTCTGCATTCGCCAGACTAATCGACGGCCCCGACACTGCCCAATAACAATTTGGTAGCGATGCCAGCAGCGACGTAGGCTCCAACTAACGGCTGCTTTTCAGGACACTATTATGCGACTCTGAACGGCAGAAAAGGGTCGGGGTCGGACGGGCCAGCTCGGGGTGGATACCGGACTGGCAGGTCTCGGGCGACCACATCACGGAAGCTGCCACTTCGCTTGAGCCAAAGCTCATGCGAACTAAAGGTAATCCTTGTCATCCAATCAGCCGATATAGCGGGCCACCACCTCTGGAAGCGGGCCCCTCACGAGGCGTGCAGCGTCAGTTGTGCAAGCTGCTGGACCAGATCCTGCCTTGTAAAAGGCTTGTTGAGTTTGGGAATCGTAGGGTCCACGCCTTCAATTTCCGCATAGCCTGAAATGATCAATGCCCTCGCGACGATCCCCTGCCGCAGGAGGATTCTAGCCAGCTGGGTACCGGTCATTCCGGGCATTAGGTGGTCGGTGATGAGAAGGTCGGGACGAAGGCCTACCTCCACCAGCTCTATTGCCCTCGCGGCCGAACTCGCTTCGACGACCTCGAAGCCGAGGTCTGAAAGCATATCGGCAGTGCTCATGCGTACCACATCTTCATCATCGACCAGCAGTGCTACCCCTTTCCCGACGTTTGGTAGCTCGGCAGCTGTATTACTCTGCTCCAGCACATCGGAATGATCGTCGCTCAGTGCTAGCCACAGCTCAACATTGGTGCCCAAGCCAGGAGTGCTGCTTATGATAAGGGCGCCACCGAGTTGGGCAGCGAGGCCGTGCACCATAGATAGACCAAGTCCCGTGCCACGGCCGATCCCCTTGGTGGAAAAGAAGGGCTCGATGGCACGATCGAGTGTCGCCTGATCCATGCCGTTGCCGGTGTCCGCCACGGAAAGACGGACGTAATTTCCCGGCTTTAGTCCCACCTTCGTAGCAGCAGTTTCGGCGACAGCGGAAACAGTGATCCGCACCGTTCCGCCATGATCCGGCATTGCGTCGCGGGCGTTGACCACGAGATTGAGCAGCGCCATCTCGATCTGGTTAGCATCGCCGTTGGCTGGCGGAATATCGGCAGGTGCTTCGACTACTAAGTGGATTTGCGGACCCATTGTGGCGGACAATAGATCGGCCATGCCGTGGACGAGCTTAGACAGGTCGACAGCCGTCGGCTGCAGTGGCTGGCGTCGCGCAAAAGCCAGGAGCCGCTGTACCAGCGTTCGCGCCCGGTCTGCCGAAAGCAGCGCATTGCCGATCAGACGTTGCTCCCGCTCGTCACCGGTCCCCTTGCGCTGCAAGCGATCTAGTGTCCCGAGGATCGGCGTTAGAAGGTTGTTGAAGTCATGCGCAACGCCGCCGGTGAGCTGGCCCATGGCTTCCATCTTTTGCGTCTGCCGAAGCGTTTCCTCGGCGATGATTTGCCGGGTTACATTGCGGCTGGAGCCAATCAAACGCGTGATCCGACCATCGGGTTCGCGGACTGGGACAACGGAGGTGTCCCAATGTTGAGGACCACCATTGATCTCGAATGAGTCGCGATATTGTAGAACGAGGCCGCTCTCGACCACCTTGCGATAGGCGTCGAGTACCTTCTGTGCGGCTTCAGCGGGCATGAACTCTTCGATCCGTTTCCCGCGAATATCGGCAATTTTGAACCCGACGCCGGCTTCATGAGAAGGATTGATTTCCTCGGCGATAAAGCCGCCATCAGGCTCAACTCGCACCATGAACAAGGCCTCTGGCGCATTCTCAAAGTAGGCACGATAGAGCGCGTCACTTTCACGCCGTGCCCGTTCGGTTTCACGCAGCTTCTGCTGTTCTTTGAGGCTCTCCGCCAACGCGTCGGCGATGCGCCGTTCCAGGCTGCTGTTCAGCTCGCGCAGCCGCGCTTCAGCCGTAGCGCGTTCCACTGCCTGCCAGGTCTGCTCAACCACTTCACGGGCGAGACCCGTTTCGCTCTCAGTCCATTGATGCGGCTCAGGGTGATGGAGGTATAGCATCGCGGCAAAGCGGCGGTTTTTGAACAATGGAACGGCCAAGACGGCGCGCGTGTTGATAGCGGCGAATGCTTCCGCGGAGGGCCCCACGCGCGGATCGTTGTTGACGTCATCAACCCACATTATTCGGCCAGCACGCAGTTCACTGATGATCTCGGGACCGAAGTTATCCAGACGATGCCGGCCCGACACGCTGCCGATGCTCCCGTCGGTCCAGTCGCGCTCAACAGTCACAGTCTCACCGGATGGATCGATCTCTCCGTAGCCTACTCTGGCAATGCTGAGTTCTTGCCCTAGCGCCTGCGCTCCTGCAGCCATGATTTCGACCGGATCAGCAAGGCCGCGCAGCTTGCGCTCGAGGGACAGGCGAAAAGCATTCCGGCGTTCGCCAATAACCGTTTGAGTGGTTTCCGCTACCACGCAGAACATGCCACCGACGCTGTCATCGCCGTCGAGCACCGGCGAATAGGAAAAGGTGAACCAGGTCTGCTCGTCAAATCCTGCCCGGTTTAGTACTAGGGGCATGTCCTCCTGGTATGTGGCTTCGCCTCTCAGGGCGGCATCTATCAACGGGCTGATGTCCGGCCAAATCTCACCCCAAATTTGATCGAAGCGCCCGCCGAGCGCCTTTGGGTGCTTGCTCCCGAGTATCTGGGCATAGGCGTCATTGTACAGAAAGCCGAGTTCGGAGCCCCATGCGACAAACATTGGGAACTTTGACTGCAACATTAGCGCGACGATCGTGCGAAGCGCTCGAGACCAACTCTCCGGGTCGCCCAGAGGCGAGGTCGACCAGTCATGTTCG
>JAQGKG010000384.1 GCA_028290245.1 Devosia sp.
AGCGCGATTTCGAGACCGCGCTCGCTCGCTGCGGCAACCAGCCGGTCGAAATCTGCAAACGTCCCGAGCTTTGGCTCGATCGCCTCGTGTCCACCGGCAGCCGAACCAATCGCATACGGACTACCCGGATCGTCCGAGGCAGGCGTCAACGAGTTATTCTTGCCCTTTTTGTTGGTCTGCCCGATCGGGTGGATCGGGGTGAAATATAGCACGTCAAAGCCCAGGTCCTCGATATAGGGGAGGCGGGCGATGACGTCGTCAAACGTGCCATGACGCTGAGGATCACCGGACTGCGAGCGTGGGAACAGGCAGTACCAGGCCCCGATCGCCGCTATCTTGCGATCGACGAAAATCTCGAGCACTCGGTCATATTGGCTGAGATTGGTCCGCGTGGCTGCGCGTTTCATGACTGCTGTAACCGCATCCGAGCTTAAAAGCTCAAGGCGCACCAAATCGCCTTCCAGCGCGGCATAGGCGAGCAAAACCCGCGCCAATTCTGCCTTGTCGGCTTCGCCAGCGCGGTCGGAGTGTTGCGCGGCATCGACCAGCCGACGTCCTTCTTCCAGCTCCAGAGAGACATTGAGGCCGGCTGCATGCTTCTTGGCGATTTCCTTGCGCCAAGTGCCGTAGAGGTAGCGCCAGCCGATAATGGTGAATTGATAGAGCCAGTTTTCGGGGAATGTAACCTTGGTGCGCCAGCGGTCGTTCTCGAAAAATTCGAGCGGTTGTTCGATCCAACTTTCCGTGCCTGCCGGGCGATAAAGCACGGCGGCATCGATGCTTTCGTGGCCGTCGCTAAAGATATCCGCCTCGATCAGCACCGCATCGCCGACGACCGCCTTGGAGGGAAAACGCCCGCCGTCGATTTCGGGCTCGATACTCTCAATTGCAATTCTGTTGGCCGCCAAGGCAATGAGGCGCCCATGGCTTTCATCAGCCGATATTGCCGAAGGAATCTGCGGTTGTTCGTCCCACTTAGCGTGGCTCTTAGCCAGCTTTCCCTTTTTGTCATCGTGTTTCATACGGTCCCCACATCTGCCCGGCGTCCTGACCCAATGCGCCAGCGCAAGCTTGGTTTCCATTTTCCGACAGGTGGTTCGGCGATCCTCGACAAATTGAGGTACGGCTATTCCGGGAACCGATGCTCTGCGGAATTATTGGGCTCGGCAGAAGGGGGCGGTCAGATTGGCTGGCCCAAGGGTCTTCGAGGAGCGCCGATGTCGATCAAGCAGGATGCAGCACCATCGGCATTAGACCAGCTTGCGAGGCTCTACGGCATTTCGACCGAGTTCGAAAACGCTTACGGCAATATCGTTCAGGTCAGCCCAGAAACCGTTGCACTGTTGCTCAACAGCATGGGGGTTCAGGTCCATGACACCGAGGCCCAGGCCACGCTGGATCAGTTCGACCAGGGAGCAGCAGACAAGGCGCTGCCAGCGACGGTGGTCGTTGTCCCGACAAATGGCCGTTGCCATGTCGAGGTGAAAAACCATGACCTTCCTGCCGTGCTCGAATGGCAGGTTGATCTTGAAGATGGCGAGGAGCTGCATGGCGGTTTCAATTGGCGGGAGGCGGCAACACCCTCATCGACCGGACTCGTGACGCTGCCTTTGTCGGACCTACCCTTCGGCTATCATCGCCTGCGCCTGCCGCAGCTTGGCGCCGAAAGCAATCTGATCGTCAGCCCAGGAAAGTGCTGGCTGCCCGAAGCCGTCGAGGGCGGCTACTGGGGCATTTCGGTTCAATTATACCTGCTGCGGTCGGACAACAATTGGGGCATCGGCGATTTTTCCGACCTAAAAGCCCTCGTAGAAATGGCTGCCGACCATGGATGTGGGCTGGTCGGCCTCAATCCACTACACCAAATGTTCCTCGACGATCCGGAAGCAGCCAGCCCGTATTCTCCGGCGACGAGGCTGTTTCTCAACCCCCTCTATATCGACGTTACCGCACTTCCTGAATGGAAGCAGTCGGCCGAGGCGCAAGACTGGGCTGCTACGGATGAATTTAAGCAGCGGCTGGAGGCCTGCCGCGCGGCCGAACTTGTCGACTATTCCGAAGTTACGGCCCTAAAGCTCGAAGCGCTGCGGCAAATCTATCTGGCGTTCACAGAGAGTGCTGCGCCGGAGCACAGAGAAGCTCTAGCTGCGTTCTGCGTCGAAAAGGGTCAAAGCCTTGAGCGCGCTTCCTTGTTTCAGGTGATGCGGCAACACTTTGCCCAGACTGACCCGGAACTCGTCGATTGGCGACACTGGCCGGCCGAGCTGCAAACCGCCGGATCGGATGAACAAGGGGAATTTGCGGCTCAACACAGAGCAGAAATTGATTTCCAGAACTGGCTACAGTTCATTGCCGACGAACAACTAGAAGCTGCGGCAAAGGCGGCGCAGAGCAGAGGCATGGCCATCGGCCTCTATCGTGACCTAGCGGTGGGCTGTGCCGCTTCAGGGGCAGAAACCTGGGCCAATCCAGCCGCGTTCCTCGAGCGCAATCTGGTAGGCGCTCCGCCCGATATCTTCAATCCCGCAGGACAAAACTGGGGGCTGCCGCCGTTCGACCCCACGGCGCTGACCCGGGAAGGTTACCGCAGCTTTGCCGAACTCATCCGCACCAACATGCGGCATTCAGGTGGACTGCGCATCGACCACGTCATGGGCCTGAAGCGTCTGTTTTGCATTCCGGAGGGCCACAGCCCAGCGGAAGGTGCCTATGTCGGCTTCCCGCTGGATGACCTGATCGGGGTCCTGGCGCTGGAATCGCAGCGGCAGCAGTGCCTGGTGGTCGGGGAAGATCTTGGCACCGTGCCATCCGGTTTTCGCGAGCAATTATCCGCCGCCAACGTCCTGTCGTATCGCGTGCTTTTCTTCGAGCAGGACTTTAACTCCGGCTCTTTCCTGCCGCCGGATGCCTATCCCCGGCTGGCACTAGCCACCACCGGCAGTCACGACCTGCCTACCTTATTGGCCTGGTGGACCGGCGAGGACATTGCGCTCAAGCAAAGCCTGGGCCTGTTTCATACGCCCGAAGAGACCAATAGCCAGGTCGAACGGCGTGACCGTGAGCGGCGAAATATCCTTGCGGCCTTCACTGCTGCAGGCCTGTTCGAGGAAACCCCTGAGCCAGCCTCCCTATCGGCGGCCCTTTTCGCGCAATATGCCCACCAATACCTCGCCATGACCAAGTCCATGTTGCTGGCAACCCAACTCGACGACATGACCGGAGAAATATCGCCCGTAAATGTGCCCGGGACGTCGACGGAGCACCCGAACTGGCGCCGAAAATACCGGCTTAGCCTTGAGCAACTGGCCGTCTCTCCAGAGGCTTGGGGCTTGGTGGCACCATTGGCACGGACCCAAAAGGCCTAAGCGTCAAACCCTTGTTGCTGGGTTGACGCAACGCCAGCCCGATCCGGGAGTTGAAACCGCACGAGCTGAGCGCCGCCGTGGTGGCTGCAAGGCAGTGCCCACCACCAGATAGGCCAGACATGGACAGACCCGACCCCCAATACATCGATTGGCTTCTAGATCAGTCCATGCTGAACAACGCCCGCAAGCTGTCCAGGCGCTATGCCGGTCAAGGACGCTTCTGGCGTAATCCGTATGCGGAAGCCCGCCCGCGTGCTGCGTCGGCCCTGGCGTCGGTCTGGTTCACTGCATATCCCGCGGCGATCGTTACCCGCGAGGGCGAAAGCGTACTGGCCACGCTGGGCGATCCGGAACTGTGGCGGTCCCTTGCTTCGATCGGCGTGCAAGGCGTTCATACCGGTCCGATGAAGGAGGCTGGGGGCATTCGTGACGGGGTGAAAACCCCTACGGTGGACGGAAATTTCGATCGCATCAGCTTCGATATCGACCCGCAGTTCGGCACGCTGGACGAGTTCGTGGCGATGAGCCGCGTGGCCGCCGCCTACAACTCCATCATCATCGATGACATCATCCCGGCTCATACCGGCAAGGGCGCGGATTTCCGCCTCGCCGAGATGTTCTATGGAGACTATCCCGGCCTCTACCACATGGTGGAAATCCCCGAGGAAGACTGGGAACTGCTCCCTGAAATTCCTGAGGGTCGCCGCGCCGCAAACATGTCGCCCGATGCCGTCGACGCCTTGAAAGCCAAGGGACATATTGTGGGGCAACTGCGCCGCGTGATTTTCTTTGAGCCTGGCGTCAAGGAAACTGACTGGAGCGCTACCGATATTATCGTCGGGGTGGACGGCGTAGCGCGGCGCTGGGTTTATCTGCATTATTTCAAGGAGGGTCAGCCATCGCTTAACTGGCTCGATCCCACGTTCGCCGCACCGCAGATGATCGTCGGCGACGCCCTGCATTCGCTCGACGTGCTGGGCGCACGCGGCCTGAGGCTCGACGCCAA
>JAQGKG010000041.1 GCA_028290245.1 Devosia sp.
GCGCCTTCATGCTCATAGGTCAGGTTGCCCCACTCGTCAGCGGTGGTCGCGCGAAGAATGCAGACGTCGGGCGGAATATTGGGGAAGTGCAGCCAGGTCTGGCCACCAAATTCAACGCGAGATACGATGGGTTGCTCGGCGCCCTTCTCGTTCATCGCACAACCTTCGCGGATCGGATCTGCGAAGGTATCCATGCCCACCTGGGTCAACACGCCGGGGCGTCTAGCCGCGGCTTCGCGGTGCATGTCGAACATGATACCGGACGGAACGTTGTAAGCCGCCACCCGGTTTTCGACGATCATGCTCCAGATTTCCGGCATCGGAAGGCTCGATGGGCCCGATGGATATGACCCAGCAAGAACGCGGGTCAGCAATCCGTCCTTTGCGATGTGGTCGATGCCCTTGACGCCATACATGTCGCCGGCCGCGATTGGATGCAGCGTTGTCAGGTTGCGCGGATGACCCTCCGCGTCGAACCGCTGGCCTATTGCCTTCAACATGAAATCCGGACACCCGAGTGAGGATGATGACGAAACCGTCACCACACACCCGTCAGGAATTCGAGCAGCCGCTGTTGCGGCGCTAACGATCTTTGTCATCGCGGTCTCTATTGCGCACCGAAACGCGGTTGCCCGATTGGGAAATCCCAGGGTTGAGATCAGCGAACAGCCGCGAATGCGACGGACCACTCCATACCTCGACGCGATCGTCTGCCCAGTCCCCGTAATTTGGAACGTTCCTATCTGCTAAATGAAGAGATCTGACTCGTCAAGACAGAATTTGGAACGATCCATATTCTTGCAAGCGGTCCCTCCATTGACATTTTTGGAACGTTCCAGTAACTGCTTGAACCAAGGACGGTCAAACGTCGGAGGGCTTGACCAACGCAACTTAGGGTAAAAAATTCCCGACTGATCCTGAAGTGATCGGTGCCGGAGAAATGGGCGCCGCACAACGCGGCAGACGCCAAGCCATAGGTGGACGATTTCGGCGAATACGGCCTAATGAGGAAGCCGTATCTGCGAGGGAATACCGGCCGCGAACGTGGCCGGAGAGGAGAAGGTGGAGCCCGTGGCTCCGCCGGGATACTTGCCAACAGGGAGGATACCAATGCGCAAGCTTATGATGACGACGGCAGTGGCTACACTGATCGCAACTGGGTGCATTTCTGCGTTCTCGCAGGAAGTGAAAGAAGTTGAGATGCTGCACTGGTGGACGTCAGGCGGAGAAGCCGCCGCACTCAACGTACTCAAGACCGACCTAGCCAATGAAGGTTTTGGTTGGAAGGACGTTCCTGTTGCCGGTGGTGGGGGTGACGCCGCAATGACGGCCCTCAAGGCCATGGTCGCCGCAGGCACGTACCCCACAGCCTCTCAGATGCTGGGCTACTCGGTTCTTGACTATGCCGCCGCTGGCGTCATGGGCGATCTGACCGAAACAGCCATCAAGGAAGGTTGGGACAAGTCGGTTCCGCTCGCCCTGCAGCAGTTCTCGGTCTACGACGGCAAGTGGGTCGCCGCTCCGGTCAACATTCACTCTGTAAACTGGCTATGGATCAGCAAGCCGGTCATGGAAAAGATCGGCGGCACGGAGCCAAAGACCTTCGACGACCTGATCGCCCTGCTCGACAAGGCAAAGGCCGCCGGCGTCGTTCCCCTGGCCCTCGGCGGCCAGGATTGGCAGGAAGCCACCATGTTCGACTCTGTTGTCCTGTCGACGGGTGGCCCCGAGTTCTACAAGAAGGCCTTCAACGATCTAGACGAGGAGTCCCTCGGTTCCGACACGATGAACCAGTCGTTCGACAATCTTGCCAAGCTGATTTCCTATGTCGATCCAAACTTCGCAGGCCGCGACTGGAACCTGGCGACCGCCATGGTCATCAAGGACGAGGCACTCGTGCAGGTCATGGGTGACTGGGCTAAGGGCGAGTTTTCAGCTGCCAAGGAAGCTCCTGACACTGACTTCCTCTGCTATCGTTTCCCCGGCACCGACGGCTCTGTGATCTACAACTCCGACATGTTCGGCATGTTCAACGTTCCTGAAGACCGCAAAGCCGCCCAGATCGCTCTCGCAACCGCGACCCTGTCGCCGAGTTTCCAGTCGGCGTTTAACGTCGTCAAGGGCTCGGTGCCCGCTCGCACCGACGTGCCGGACACCGATTTCGACGCTTGCGGCAAAAAGGGTATGGCCGACCTCAAGGCTGCCAACGACGGCGGCACGCTGTTCGGCTCGCTGGCTCAGGGCTATGGCGCTCCGCCTGCGATCGCCAACGCTTATAAGGACGTTGTGACCAAGTTCGTACATGGCCAGATCAAGACCTCTGAAGAGGCCGTGACCGAGCTGGTCAAGGCTATCAACGACGCACGCTGAGGCCTCCTCCTCGCAAACGTCGGGCCCTCCCGCTCCCAGGGAGGGCCACTCCATTGGCCGCCAAGGATCATTCCATGACTTCAGTCGCGATCGACACAGCGCCCGAACAGGTGACCAGGACTGGTATCCGCAGACGTCTCCAGGACGCGCTGCCTAAAATCGTGCTGGCACCGAGCTTCGCGGTCACGCTATTCTTCGTCTACGGGTTCATCATCTGGACGGGTTATCTGTCCTTCACGAACTCCAAGACGTTCCCATCCTACGCTCTCACCGGTGGGCGCGCATATCAGCGCCTCTGGACCTGGACGTTCGAGAACGACCCCCCCTCGAGTTGGTATACTTCGATCACCAACATGGGCATCTTCGGGCTCCTCTATATCGGCTGCTGCCTGGCGTTGGGCCTGTTGCTGGCAATCCTGCTCGATCAGAAGATCCGGGGCGAGGGCTTCCTGCGCCCGCTCTATCTGTATCCCATGGCATTATCGCTCATCGTGACCGGCGTTGCCTGGAAGTGGATCCTCGATCCTGGTCTTGGCCTCGAGCAGACATTTCACCAGATGGGCTGGACGAGCTTCCATTTCGACTGGATAAAAAACAAGGATTTCGTGATCTACACGGTCGTCATCGCTGGCGTCTGGCAAGCCTCCGGCTTCGTCATGGCGATGTTTCTGGCCGGGTTGCGTGGCATCGACGGTGAAATCATGAAGGCCGCCCAAATAGACGGCGCTTCCACGTGGCAAGTCTACCGTCGCATCATCATTCCGCTGCTGCGTCCGGTCTTCCTCTCTGCTCTCATCGTCTTGGCGCATATGTCCATCAAATCCTATGACCTGGTGGTGGCACTGACGAGCGGCGGCCCCGGTGGCTCCGCATGGCTGCCGTCCAACTTCATGTACGAATACACCTTTAGACGGAACGAGATGGCCGTTGGTTCGGCGAGCGCGATCATCATGTTGATGGCGATCTCGGCGATCATCGTCCCCTATCTCTATTCTGAACTCAGGGAGAAGAAGTCATGACCGTTCTCGACATGGATGTGAGCGATGCCAAACGGATGGCGCGGATGCGTGTCATCAACCGCATCGTGATCTATGGGCTACTCGGCATTTTCGCGGTCCTCTACCTGATGCCATTGTTCGTCATGTTGGTGACCTCGTTCAAGACGATGGACGAAATCCAGGGTGGCAATATGCTAGCCTTGCCGCGATCCCCTACCCTCGACGCATGGGTCAAGGCGTGGGGGCAGGCCTGTGTCGGGCTGACTTGTAATGGTATTTCGGGTTACTTCTGGAACTCGATCAAGATGGTCGTTCCTGCAGTGGCAGTATCCACTGTCCTCGGTGCACTGAACGGCTACGTGCTGACCAAGTGGCGGTTTCGCGGGCACACGCTGGTGTTCGGTCTGATGCTTTTCGCCTGCTTTATTCCGTTCCAGTCGGTGCTGCTGCCGATGGCAACGATCCTTGGCAACATCACCAGGTTCGGTATCACCCTACGTAGCACCTTCGGCACGTCGTTTGGGCTGGGCGATCCGACAGCAAATTTGGCGTTCGTGCACGTTGTCTACGGCTTGGGCTTCACCACGCTGTTCTTCCGGAACTACTACGCGGCGTTCCCCGACGAGTTGATCAAGGCAGCTCAGATGGACGGGGCGGGTTTCTTCCAAATTTTCTGGCGGATCATGGTCCCCAACTCCCTGCCGATTATCGTCGTGACGGTAATCTACCAATTCACCAATATCTGGAACGATTATCTTTTCGCATCCGCCTACGCCGGCACCGGCGATGCCATGCCAATGACCGTCGCGCTCAACAACGTCGTAAATACGTCTACCGGCGTCGTCGAATACAACGTCAACATGGCAGCTGCCATGATCGCAGCCTTACCCACTCTCATTATTTACGTAGTCGCCGGCCGCTACTTCGTTCGCGGCTTGATGGCAGGCGCCGTCAAAGGATAACGTTATGGCATTCCTCGAAATATCCGATCTCCGGAAGCGCTTCGGCTCTCTTGAAATCCTCAAGGGCATCAACCTCAGTCTCGACAAGGGCGGCTTTCTGGTCCTCGTAGGCCCCTCGGGCTGCGGCAAGTCAACGCTGCTCAACTCCATCGCAGGCCTGGAGCCGATCACGAGCGGTGATATCCGTATCGATGGCCGGCGCGTTGCCGACTTGCATCCCTCAAAGCGCGACATCGCCATGGTATTCCAGAGCTACGCACTCTACCCAAACATGACCGTCGAAGGGAATATTTCGTTCGGTATGGAGATGCGCAAGATACCGCTAGCCGAACGAAAGGCGGCGATCGAACGCGTTTCGAAGGTTCTGCAGATTGGCCACCTTCTCGATCGTAAACCCGGCCAGCTATCCGGCGGCCAGCGCCAGCGAGTGGCAATGGGCCGGGCTCTTGTTCGCGACCCCAAACTGTTTCTTTTCGACGAGCCGCTCTCGAACCTTGATGCAAAGCTGCGCGTCGACATGAGAACGGAGATCAAGCGGCTTCACGATACCACCGGAACCTCGATGGTTTACGTCACCCACGACCAGGTGGAAGCAATGACTTTGGCGACCAAGATCGCGGTTATGCGCGACGGTGAAGTCCAGCAGTTTGGCATCCCCTCTGAAATCTACAACAATCCCACCACGATCTTCGTCGCAGACTTCATGGGCTCGCCTGCCATGAACCTGCTGCCGGCACGCGTTGAAAATACCGGCGGCTCCGTCTCCGTCGTGCTGGCCCGCGCAGACGGTGATGAACTTCGGCTAGCTGTTGGCGAAGAAAAGGGCAAGTTGCTCCTGCGTGGCCCGACGCCCAACCTGATCGTGGGAATTCGCCCGGAAGCCCTGACTGACCCCGCCGGCGCCGACCGCCATGCAAAAAATGTCGTTGAAGCCGAGTGCCAGATCGAAGTTGTCGAGCCAGCGGGCTCAGACACCTTCGCTGTAACGCGCCTGGCGGGCAAGGACGTAGTTGCACGGCTTCGGGGCGATGCTCTGGTGCACGCCGGACAGAAAACGTTTTTGGCCTTTAATATGGACAAGGCTGTGTTCTTTGATCCCGCGACCGAACGCCGTATTGCGTAGCCACGTCCACCGGAAGGCAAATGTGTTTTGCGGCGGGTAGGGCAATTTCCTACCCGCCTTCAATTCCACCCCATCCAGGCTTGTCGTCTCGGTGGACGTTCCCCTGCACGCAATCAAAGAGGCAGCCTATCAATCTGTTCACAGCCTCAGCTGGAGCTGTCGCTTGGTTCCGCCACGCATCTAGTTTACCGGCGCGGCTATCAGGCTGGCGCATTGTCGGAATCTGACGCGACGCCGAAGAAGTCTTGCGAACGTCGCGCGCGAAAAGACCGGCTAGGTCGCTACAGCGGCCTTCCTGAAGGCATTCAGATGGTCGGCGGCAAAACGAGCGAAGTCGTGCGGTGGCGTTCCGGTGATACGCTCGATCTCGAAGGTTGGATCGATATCGTGGTGGCCGGCGACGACGTCAGCGA
>JAQGKG010000429.1 GCA_028290245.1 Devosia sp.
TGCGTCCGACGCAGGGAGCAAGCCGGCCATTGAGAGCTGTTTAGACGTTCTGATTTGCCTTCACGCTTAGCTTCGTCCGGTTCCCGGCTGATCGAGCCGAAAGCCGCCATTCCCCTCCCCACCCTAAAGTGGTCAACCATGCCGGGTCGCAGCTTGGCAGTTGTGGTGGCAACGGAGTCCTGCCGACAGACCCCGCTGCGCACTGTTTTGCTAGATGGTCGATTTCGAAATAGTGTTACCGCAGGCTGAAAAAGGTCGCTCGGAGTTCATCGACGAAGGCGGAAGGCTGTTCAAGAGCGGCAAAGTGACCTCCGTGTTTTGGTTCGCCAAAATGTACTAAATTGGCAAATCGCCGATCAGCCCAACGCTCTGACAGGCGCACTTGCTCTCCGGGAAACATGCTGATGCCAGTAGGAGTCGGCATCGGGAAATTCGGCATTCCGCCACGATTGAAAGCCTGCGCGCTTTCCCAATAGAGCCGAGCCGAACTAGGGCCAGCATTTGGCAGCCAATACATCATGATGTCGTCCAGCATCTCATCGAGTGTGAATACTCGCTCGGGTTCGCCGCCGCTGTCGGATACGTCCTGGAACAGCGCATAAATCCATGCTGCAAGGCCTACAGGAGAATCGGCGAGGCTGAACGCCACCGAATGCGGCCTGGTATTCTGCAGTTTGAAATAGCCTGAAAACTGCTCGTCATAACGGCGCGCGTCGGCCAGCATCTGGCGTTCGGCAGCGTCAGCATTGGCAATCTCGTCATCAGTCGGCTGGAACATCACCATGTTGAGGTGAATGCCAGCCAAACCAGCTGGCGCCATGTAGCCGAGGATTGTGGTGATCCCCGCACCCCAGTCGCCCCCCTGAGCGAACCATCGGTCATAGCCGAGGCGCTGCATGAGGGTTGCCCACGCACCCGCAATGCGTCCGATATCCCATCCTGGCGTGGTCGGTTTGTCGGAGAAGCCGAAACCGGGCAGTGATGGGACGACGAGATGGAAGGCGTCGGACGCCTTGCCGCCATGGGCAACCGGATCGGTCAACGGTCCAATCACCTTGCGGAATTCCAGGATTGACCCGGGCCAGCCATGCGTCATGAGCAAAGGCACTGCCCCCGGCTCAGGCGATCGGATGTGGAGGAAATGGATGTTGAGTCCGTCGATCTCGGTTCGATACTGGCCAAGATCGTTGAGGAGAGCCTCGCATCTTCTCCAGTCGTAGCCTGCACGCCAGCGTTCGGTAAGTGCCTGGATCCGGCTGAGTTGAGGTCCTTGGCTGTTGTCTGCAACGGTGCCGGGATCCGGCCATCTGGTGGAGGTCAGCCTATGTTGAAGATCGTCCAGTTGCGATTGTGGCACGGAAAAGTGAAACGCCTGGATCAGCTCGTTCATGAATGCTTCTCCGGATTAGTGTTTGATGGTGGGGGCGAGGACGCTTGCCACAGAGGTCCAGTCGGCTTTGCCGTAGCGGGCGTTGTCGAGCGGGGTTAGCTTGCCGCGGCCGCTTGCCATGTCGCGCATGTATTGCATTCCCTGCCAGGCGGGGAATGGCTCGTTCGTCTTGGGCGAGAGCGCCCGAACCAACGCAATCACCAGGCTGAAGAGGCCGAGCCCGCCTGGGCGAAGAGGCTTGTAAGTCACTCCGCTCAGCCGCGTCATGATGCCAGCCAGTTGCCGGGCGCTAACGGAGTCTCCGGCAATACGCGAGAAGCGAGGAGCGTCTGCATCCAGGGCGACATCGGCCGCATAATCGGCCACGTCGTGCTTAGTCGTGAAGTCGAGCAATTGATCGACATCGCCCCAGGCGAGAACTCGGCGGCCCTTATGCAGGATGATGGGGGCCTCGCCCGTCAGCAGGTCGGTGAACATGCCATTGAGAACCGACTGCGCCCGGATCGGGGCATGTTCTACGCGCGCCTGGAACGCGCGTCGCAGGTCCATGTTGCGATTGTCGCCGGGCTTGGTCTTGGTGAAGTCCAGCGAAAAGTCGGACGGCATGAAGCGGGGTACGCCCGCTGCTACCGCGGCATCGAGCAGACGCGTCTGCAAATCTATCATTATCGGTTCAAGTCCGTTCAGCACCGACACGACACAGTCAGCATCGATGCAGGCTTTTGCGAGTGCGGCGGGATCGCCGAAGTCGACTTCCACGGGGGTGGCGCCGCTAGCGCGCACCGCTGACTGTTTGGTGTCAGGCGTGCCCATGCGAACCAATGCTCGCACCCCGGTGCCCCTTTGCACCAATGCCTTCGCGATCCTGGCGCCAAGATCGCCCGTCGCTCCCGCCACAACGATAGTTCGTCCAGTCCCGTCAATCATTGAACCACTCACAGCCATAACTGAACGGTATCGTTCAGTTGCAAAGAAGCGGCCAATAGCCTAAACGCTTTGGCCATGCAAGTGAAAAGCCAAAACCAGGAACAGACGCCGGCGCCGCAAAAGGGAAGAGGCGGCCGACCGTCGGCCAATCGAGCCGGGGACGTCGATCGACGGCTCTTGGATGCTGCCAGGCGCCTGTTTCTGGCCAATGGCTTCGATGCGACGTCTTGCGAACTGGTTGCAGCTGATGCGGGTGCTGGCAAGGCCAGCCTATATGCGCGTTATGCCAACAAGGAGGCGCTGTTCACGGCGGTCGTCCGGCGCAATGTCGAGACTATGCTGGCGCACCCAGTGGACCTTATCCCAACCGAGCTGCCAGCGCGCGAGCGACTGCGGGTCGTGGGAAGCTCTATCTTGATTCACGCGCTGCAGCCGGACGTCGTCTCGTTGATGCGTGTCGTCATTGCTACGGC
>JAQGKG010000444.1 GCA_028290245.1 Devosia sp.
TGCAGAACGCCCAGCGCGCCAAGGATGCCAGCGTCGGCGCCATGCAGGTGACCCGCACCGCCGAAGAGGGTGGGCAGGTGATGGATGCGGCGACCGCCGCGATGGAGCGGATCACGCAGTCATCGGCCAAGATCTCCAATATCATCGGCATGATCGACGACATCGCCTTCCAGACCAACCTCCTGGCACTGAACGCTTCGGTCGAAGCGGCGCGTGCCGGCGACGCAGGCAAGGGTTTTGCGGTGGTTGCCGTCGAAGTGCGGCGCCTGGCTCAGTCGGCCGCGCAGGCATCGAGCGAAGTGAAGGTGTTGATCGAGCAGTCGGCCGGCGAGGTCAAGACCGGCTCCAAGCTGGTTGGTGACGCCGCCGGCAAGCTCAAGACCATGCTGGAAGCAGCGCGCGGCAATAATGGCTTGCTCGAATCCATCGCCAATGACAGCCGCGAGCAGTCCTCGGCGATCGACGAAGTCACCATCGCGGTGCGCACCATGGACGAGATGACCCAGCACAACGCCGCGCTGGTGGAACAGACCAATGCGGCCATCGAGCAGACGGAAGCGCAGGCCAGCGAGTTGGACCAGATCGTCGAAGTGTTCCGTATCAACCAGCAGGAAGCACCAGCCCGCTTCGAACGTGCGCCGGTACGTCCGGCAACCGCACGCGGCTTGCAGCAGCGTTTGGCCTCTGCGACCGTGGGCCGTTCACATGGCAACGCGGCCGTGGCAGTAGACTGGAATGAATTCTAGCTCCCATCGGTATTTTGCAGGAAGTAAAGGGCGCCCCAGGGCGCCCTTTTTATTTGTGGTCAGCAGTTTAGTCTTTTACCGCAGATTAACCAACATCGGACAATGTCCAACTCGGACGCATCGCTAATTACGCATGGCACCGCCGGGAATCGGGGCCATTCGGGGGTGTCGTGTCGTCCATCAATCCATTCTTCTGGCTAATCATGGTCGCGGAGCCGGGCAGTTGTTGCCTGCCGCATCGCCTGTTGCGCGCGTGCCATCTTCATCAGATCAACTCAAAGCGTCGTTTGGAGCTCTTCCGTGGTTAACATTTTCACCGGCAGCATAGCCCGGCGCCTCTATGCACTGATCGTTATCTTCGCAATCGGTTTTGCTAGCGTGCTCGCCTACCAGCTTTATACGCTGCGCGAGAACCTCGACGCCTTCAAGCGCACCGAGCTGCAGAGCGTGGTGCAGGGCGCCACCAGCATTGCGCAGAATTATTACGACCGCTCGCAGGCCGGTGAGTTTACCGAGGATGTCGCCAAGTCGCTGACGCTGGAATCACTGCGCGGCTTCCGTTACCAGGGCAAAGAATACGTGTTCATCGACACGTTCGACATGGTCATGCTGATGCATCCGACCAAGCCGGAAAAGCAGGGCAGCGATCGCGGCGTCGAGGCGGACGGTCGCGGCAAGCTCTACATCAAGGAAATGGTCACCAACGCCAAGGCAAACGGCTCTGCCTTCGTCACCTACCTGTTCAAGTCGCCCGACGGTGGCTTCTTCGACAAGATCAGCTATGCCCAAGCCTTTACGCCCTGGGGTTGGACTATTGCCTCGGGCGTGCTGACGACCCAGGTGGATGCCATCTTCGTGCAGGCCGCGATGATCAGCGGTGCTATCGCGTTTGGCGTAACGCTGCTGCTGCTGATTATCGGCGTCTTTATTGCCCGGTCGATCAGCAAGCCGATTGCCAAGCTGAACAATGACATGGATCGCATCGCCGCCAACGACTTCGACGTGGTGCCGCAGGGCATGACGCGTCGTGACGAAATTGGCGACATGGCGCGCTCGGTGGAAGTGTTCCGCGAAAACGGGCTTAAGGTCAGCCAGATGACCGAGGCGGAAGCCGCGCGTATCATTGCCGATCAGGCAGCGCGCCAGCAGATGATGAGCGAGCTTCAGGGTGCGTTTGGGCAGGTGGTGGATGCGGCGATTGCCGGTGACTTCACCCGCCGGGTCGAGGCCGAATTCCCCGATGTCGAGCTCAATGGTTTGGCGCAGAGCGTCAATAGCCTGGTGGCAACCGTCGATCGTGGTCTGGATGAAACCGGCCGCGTGCTGACAGCGCTGGCCAATACCGACCTGACCAAGCGCATGGAAGGCGAGTATCACGGTGCCTTCGCTGGCCTCCAGGCCAACACCAATGCGGTCGGTGACAAGCTGACCGAAGTCGTAACGCAGTTGCGTGACACGTCGCGCTCGCTGCGCCTCGCAACCGGCGAAATCCTGGCCGGCGCCAATGACCTCAGCGAGCGCACGACCAAGCAGGCCGCGACGATCGAAGAGACCTCGGCGACCATGGAACAACTGGCCTCGACCGTGCTGCAGAATTCGCAGCGTGCCAAGGATGCCAGCGTCAATGCGGCCCAGGTTACCCGTACCGCCGAAGAAGGTGGCCAGGTGATGGAAAAGGCTAATGCTGCAATGGCCGCCATCGAGATGAGCTCGGGCAAGATCTCCAACATCATCGGCATGATCGACGATATCGCATTCCAGACCAACCTGTTGGCTCTCAACGCCTCGGTGGAAGCGGCGCGGGCTGGCGATGCCGGCAAGGGCTTTGCCGTGGTGGCGGTGGAAGTGCGGCGCCTGGCGCAGTCGGCAGCTTCGGCATCGGCAGACGTCAAGGTGCTGATTGAGCAGTCGGCTGGCGAAGTGGGGCTGGGCTCGCGACTGGTATCGGATGCGGCGGCACGGCTTGCCGCCATGCTCGACGCGGCGCGTGCCAATAACCAGTTGATGGACGGTATTGCGCGCGAAAGTCAGGAGCAGGCTTCGGCTATCGAGGAGGTCAATATTG
>JAQGKG010000005.1 GCA_028290245.1 Devosia sp.
GATGGCGGGTTTCCAGCATCACTTCGAGGATGCCGCGCGTCAGCTTGTGCTTGCGTTCGGCCGGCTGATACGGGTCGGTATTGGTGCCCATGGCGATGGGCTTGACCTTGTAGTTCTTGGCGCCGAATTCGGCCCGCAACGCCTCGACTGCATTGACCTTCACATAGATGTCACGCTCGAATTCCACGCCCGCGGAATGACCTAGAAAGGCATGGGTCGGGCGGGCAAAGCAATAAGAGCAGCCGTGTTCGCAGCCGCGATAGGCATTGATCGAGCGCTCAAAACCGATGTCCGGGCTGTCATTGCTGGTGATGATGGTCTTGGCGCGTTCGACGTGTTCCACCGTCTCAAAGATCGACAGCGGCTCGACATTGTCCCACCCGTCATCGGTCCGTTCGCGGGTGTGCTTTTCGAAGCGGCCGCTGATATTGGACTGTGCGCCACGACCACGAATGCGGTCAGGATCGAGCAGTTCGCGCCGCGCGAGATCGGCGTCGCGGCTGCGGCTGAGTTTTTCCAGAGCTTCGAAAGAGGGGGCCTGATAAAGCGCCATGAGACATCTCCTGCCGGACGCGCCACAGTCGAATCGTGACCGGCTGGCGCGTTCTGAGACGTAGCAGTTTCAGTAGAACGAAACAAGAACAGTTAACGTTTATTCGGCGAGTGTTTTGCCGCCACGGCACATATGGGTGTTGCCCCACCGCGTGGAAAGAAGTCGATGCACGAATATGCATCGCAGAATTGCGATGGAGTGGGTAGACGGTCCGCACCCCGACGACTACACAACCAGACCTTGCCTCCGCACGAGTTTTCGAATGTAGCTTAAGCGATTGATTTAGTATTGACGCTGTGTTTGAAGCAGGGTTTGCTGAAGTGAGTGCTTAACTAGCAGGCTGCTGACAGCCTTTGTCGCACAAGAATTCGAGAGTGACGTCGAAAGCCGCCGACGCCGCCCGTCGTCCTGACAACAGGACAAATTAAAGTTGAGGAATATCATGAGTACCGACGCAACGACTTTTGACGCCATGCCGGTCGATACGCCGCCTCTTGCAGACGCGGCGCGCAACAAGCTGGTGATCGCACTTCTTCTGGTCTCGACATTCGTGGTGTTTCTCAACGAAACCATCATGAGCGTCGCCATCCCGCATCTCATGGTCGATCTTGGCGTCGCCGCCAGCGCTGCCCAGTGGCTGACCACGGCGTTCCTTTTGACCATGGCCGTGGTAATCCCGATTACTGGCTTCATGCTGCAGCGCCTCAATACACGGCCGATCTTCCTGATCGCTATGTCTGTCTTTGCACTAGGCACGCTGATCTGCGCCGTCTCGCCGGGCCTCGAACTGCTGATCATCGGCCGTATCGTGCAGGCAGTCGGCACGGCAATCATGATGCCCCTGCTGATGACCACCGTGATGTCGCTGGTGCCGCCGGAAAGCCGTGGCAAGACTATGGGTAATATTTCCATCGTCATCTCGGTGGCGCCGGCCATTGGCCCGACGATCGGCGGTTTCATCCTGTCCAACCTCGAATGGCGCTGGATGTTCCTGCTGGTCCTGCCCATTGCCTTGGGCGCTTTGGCGCTGGGTTGGCGCAAGATCCAGAACGTCTCAACCCCTCGCTATGCGCCGCTCGACCTAGTCTCGGTCCTGTTGTCCGTGCTGGCTTTCGGCGGCCTGATCTATGGTCTGTCGAGCTTTGGCGAGAGCGCGGCTCACGCCGGTGAAGCGCCGATGATCCCGGCTTGGGCGCCGGTGCTGGTCGGCGTGGTCGCCATGGTGGTTTTCGTCAGGCGCCAAATCGTACTGCAGACGCAGGATCGCGCCTTGCTCGACCTGCGCGTGTTCCAGTCTCGCAACTATGCCGTGTCAGTGGCGCTGATGCTGGTGGCGATGATGGCGCTGTTCGGTACGGTGATCCTGCTGCCGATCTACATGCAGAATGTCCTGGGCCTCGACGCCCTCCAGACCGGCATGATGCTGCTGCCCGGTGGTCTCACCATGGGCCTGCTTAGCCCCTGGGTCGGACGCTTGTATGACCGTATGGGACCGACAGTCCTGGTTGTGCCGGGTACTGTTCTGGTGTCGCTGGTGCTGTGGTGCCTTACGCAGGTTGGCCAGAACACCCCGATATGGGCGCTGGTTGCAGGGCACATGGTGTTCAGCGTCGGTCTGGCGCTGATCTTTACGCCCGTGTTCAGCTCGTCAATGGGTTCGGTGCGCAAGGAACTCTATTCCCACGCCAGCGCCGTGCTCGGCTCGGTCCAGCAATTGGCCGGTGCGGCTGGTATCGCGCTGTTCATCGCCACGATGACGATCCAGACCGCGAACCTCGCAAGGACCGGCCTTGACCCGGTCACGGCTCTGGCCGGCGGCGTTCGCTCCGCCTTCCTCGTCGGCGCGGTGATCTCGCTGTTTGCCATCGTCGCTGCGTTCTTTCTTCGCAAGCCGGAAGGCAACTCGCCGGGCACGGGCCACGGCCACTAAACCATCGAAAATCAATCCTGCAACGGCGCCTTCGGGCGCCGCTGTTTTTTGCGGGGAAGCAAGCAAAGCCAACCTATTCCGGCGAGAATTTGTTAATGGACCGCGCCTAAGGCTCACCGTCTGCCAGCCCCCGTGCTGGAGCGGAGATCGCCTTGGATACTTTCAGCAATTTTGCTTTCCTGCTGCCCACCACCATGACCCTGTTCGGGCTGGTGTTTCTGGTGATTGGCGGGCTGGCCCAATCGACGGCGAGCGCTTGGGGAGTGGGCTTTATCTTTGGCGCGGCCAGCTTTGTGGCGCCGGTTTTGCCCATGCCGGTGATGCTGCAGTCGCTGTTTGGCAATGCCACCATTCTGGTGTCATTCTTCTACTACGGCGAGGCCCTGCTGCGCCATTTCGGAGCGCCAAGGCTCACCGCGATTCGCCTGATTTCTTCGCTGCTCGCCTACGCTGCTATCATCGTGGCCGTTGTCGGCGCCAAAGCCTGCCGCTTGAGCTCGCCATCAGTGATGTTGCGGTGACCCTGTTACTCGGC
>JAQGKG010000046.1 GCA_028290245.1 Devosia sp.
AGCACTTCCGCATGGACGAAACCCACTCCAACTCGTTTGGCGTGTGGAAGGCCATGGGCAAGCCCGAAAACCCACTGGGCGCCGATTTTACCAAGCTGGAAGCCTCGGGGCAGCTTGCCCAGATCGAGGACGTCGCCAGCGTCTCCGTCGACGCCGGCACAATCGAACTCCGGACCACGCTGCCAAGGCAGGGCGTCTCCCTCCTGCGCCTTGACTGGTAGGTCCGGTTGAGGAGCGCGCCAGCCTCCCTGGCGCGCTCCATCACTTATGTGACGCGGTTCAAATAGCGCGCCTTGCTGGGCTGCAAATGGTCAACGCAGAGCTGCGCCAGCACCCAGTTGTCTTTGCCCTTGAGCATTTCAATCATCAGGCGGTGATGTTCGTGGGCGATGCGCAGGCCATCCTTGTTGGCCATGGAGTTCGCCCGCACCGGCAGACTCAGTCGCATATAGAGTTCTATCGACTGCACCAGGTGCCTATTGCCGCAGGCACCGAACAACGTCAGGTGAAAACGGTCATTTGCCTCGTGCACGCCGCGCAGAAAGCCAGCCTCGATGTGCTGGCCGTGCTCGGCATGAATGGCGTTCAGCTCTGCGATAAGGCTGTCCGGGGCCGGGAGTAGGATCCAGAGTGCCGCCTGGCGCTGCAACAATTCACGTACAGCATAGATTTCCTGCACCTGCTGCGGGGTCAGCGAGCGCACCGTGGCGCCGCGATTGCGCTCGCGCACGACGATGCCTTTGGCCTCCAGCTCGACCAGCGCTTGCCTGGCGAAATGACGAGTGACTGCGAAACGAGCCAACAGCGTATCCTCGGTAAGCCGCGCTCCTGGGGCCAACCGGCCAAAGATGATGTCCTCCTCGAGCGCTCGGGCAATGGACAGGTCGTCATGATCGCCGGTCTCGGTATCGTTCGCAGGCTTCACTTTTAGCTCCTGGCTATCGCCGAGTTCTAGCGCGGTTTCGTCGCCGGGTCGAACGCTGCCAATCGATAGATGTCTTCGACCAAACGCAGCGTTTCCAGATTGTCCTGCGGGGACGTTTCAAATGGCTCCCCGCTATCGAGGCAATCGACGAAATGGGCAACAGCCGCATCGTACGACCACTGATAAGTCGCGTCGGCATCGAAGGTTTCGCTTTGCTCGATGGCCCCGACAGCGCTCAAGCAATTGCCATTCAACTCCAGCGTTCCTGACGTCCCAACAATTCGCAGCTGGTCGCGCGGCGCCGGTGGTGCGCCATGCACGGCCAAATTGCCCGTCAGTTGCACCAGCACGCCATCGGACTGCCGTCGCAAGGTGATAGCAGCGATATCTTCGGCAACTATGTCACTATTGCTGCGCTCCAGCCGCGCCGCCACTACGTCCATCTCGCCGATCAGAAACCGCAGGCTGTCGAGCTGATGGATCAGCACTTCCATCACCAGCAGCCGTTGCTGGCGGGCAAAGAATGGCTGCCGCACGAGGGCCGGCCGTAGCCCGTCGACATCATGCAACATGCCGCTGGACAGAAAATCCAGTCGCACCTGCCGGATGTCGCCGGCTATGCCTTGATCAAGCCATGACTTGAGGCGCCGGTACCAAGCCCGGAATCGCCAGTTTTCATGCACCATTACGCGTGGCGACCCAGGTAGACTGTCGACCAGCGCTTCTGCCTCGGCGAGGTTCACTGCTAGCGGTTTCTGGCACAGAACGTCGATGCCTAGCGAAGCCGCCAGCCGCACAAGGTGAGCATGGTGCTCGCGTGGTGCGCAGATATCGACAATGTCGAGCCCCGCCGCATCGAACATTGACTCGGCGCTGGGATAGGATTTCTCGATACCGAACGCAGCGGTGCGCGCGCCAGCTGCTTCGAGATTTGGGTCGGCAATGCCAACCAGTACGACACGGTCCCCCAGACGCTGCCACGCCGACAGATGATAGCCAGTGACCCAGCCTGCCCCGACAAGGCCGACGCGCCGCTTGTTCTTCGCATTCGACGACATCGACAGCCTCTCCGGTCACCATATTTATCAATAATCTAGCTGATCTACCCACGCGCTAACAACACTTATTGGCGTATAAACAGCGAAATCCATGTGTCGGGCTGCGCTTATTTATTGACAATATGTGCTTTGCGTCTAATTTCGAATGATAGCGGCGACGGCTCTCGAGCGCCCGGTACGAGAGGATTGCATTGTGTCCAACGGGCTGCGCCGCAAGCTGACTAGCTATGGCGACCAGGGATTTTCCCTGTTCCTGCGCAAGGCGTTCATCAAGGCCATGGGCTATTCGGATGACGCGCTGGACCGCCCAATTGTCGGCATCGCCAATACCTATTCCGACTATAATCCTTGTCATGGCAACGTTCCCCAGCTGATCGAAGCGGTCAAACGCGGCGTCATGCTGAATGGCGCGCTGCCTATGGTGTTTCCCACCATCTCGATCCACGAAAGCTTCGCCTCTCCTACCTCGATGTACCTGCGCAATTTGATGGCGATGGAAACCGAGGAGATGATCCGCGCCCAGCCGATGGACAGCGTGGTGCTGATCGGCGGCTGCGACAAGACCCTGCCCGCCCAGATCATGGCGGCTGCATCGAGCGAAATTCCTGCAATATTCCTGCCGACCGGGCCCATGGCTACCGGGCATCACAAGGGCGAGCGGCTTGGTGCCTGCACCGATTGCCGACGCATGTGGGGACGCTTTCGGGCCGGTGAAATCGACGAGGCCGAGATCACCGAGGTCAATAACAAGCTGGTGGCTTCGATCGGCACCTGTACCGTCATGGGCACGGCTAGCACCATGGCCAATTTGACTGAAGTCATGGGGTTGTGCCTGCCCAAATCTGGCTCGGCACCCGCCACTGATTCCGAGCGCATGCGACTCGCCGAGGCCACTGGTGCGCAAGCAGCCAGACTTGCCAGCGAGGGAGGCCTCACGGTGCGCGAATTACTGACACCTGCGGTCATCCGCAACGCCATGGTGGCGCTGCAGGCAATGGGCGGCTCAAGCAACGCGGTGGTGCATCTGGCAGCCATCTGCGGACGACTTGGCTTCAAACTCGACATGGATCTACTCGATCAATTGGGCCAGCGTGTGCCGCTGCTGGTGGACCTCCAGCCATCGGGCCAGCATTACATGGCCGAGTTCCACAATGCAGGCGGCGTCCCTGCCCTGCTCAAGGAAGTACGCGGCGAACTTGATACGGAGGCTCCCACGGTTTATGGCAGCACCATTGGGGCCGTCATCGAGGCAGTCGTCGATGAGCCCGGCCAGACCATCATCCGCACTATCGCTGCTCCACTGAAGCCGATTGGTACGCTGGCCGTGCTCAAGGGCAATCTCACCCCGCGCGGCGCCGTCATTAAACAGTCGGCAGCCTCCAAGGAGTTGATGCAGCACACTGGCCGGGCCGTCGTGTTCGACGGCGTCGAGGACCTTAGCAATCGCATCGACAGCGACGACCTCGACGTCACCGCCCAAGACGTGCTGGTGTTGCGCAATGCCGGCCCCAAGGGGGCTCCAGGAATGCCTGAAGCTGGCTATTTGCCGATCCCGCGCAAGCTGGCTCGGCAGGGCGTCAAGGACATGGTCCGCATTTCTGACGCCCGGATGAGCGGCACCGCCTTTGGCACCGTCATCCTGCATATTTCACCGGAAGCCGCCGACAATGGACCGCTTGCCATCGTGCGAACAGGCGACAGCATCACCCTCGATGTCAAAGCCCGACGCATCGATCTCGATATCGACGATGCTGAATTCGAGCGTCGTATGGCGGCGCTTCCGCCCGTTACAGAAGGCCCCCCTCGCGGCTATGCCAGCCTTTACCACAGGCATGTGATGCAGGCCGATGAAGGCGCCGACTTCGATTTCCTGCAGGTCGCTCCGTGATCGACAGCGAAGCCCCGCTCTGCCTGCCGCCGCGCCTGATGTCAGGATTGAGTGGGAACTTACCAGAGGGCACCGTCGATGCCCATTTTCACGTCTTCAACACGGACGCGCCGCTCGCCACACCGCGTAGCTATACGCCACACGTGGTGACGCTGCATGACTGGCGCAGTTATGCAGACCTCGCCGGCATCGAGCGTGGCGTGCTGGTGCAGCCCAGCGTTTATGGGCTCGACAACCGTGTGCTGCTGGCGGCGCTGAGCGGCGATGCGGACCGGCTGCGTGGCGTTGTGGTTATTCCGCCTGACACCAGCACCATTGCATTGAAGCGCCTCGATCGGCTTGGCGTGCGCGCGGTGCGCATCAACCTGCGTAACAAGTCCGGCATTGGTCTCGATGCACTTGAGGATCTGGCGCCGCGTATCCGGTCACTTGGCTGGCACGTGCAATTCCAGGTGGGCCCCGAAGCTATCACGACTGTCGCCGAACTAGCGCAGTAGCATGACATCAAATGCGTCATCGTTCATCTCGCCTTCATGCCGCTCGATCCAGTCGGCCCGCCACTCGAAGATATGCTTAGGGTCCTCGACGGCGGGCGCATCTACATCAAGATCTCGGCGCCCTACCGTATGCGCGACACCGCCAATAGCGACGGCTATCGCTCCGTAGTCGCCGCGCTCGCCGCCAACCATGCCCACCAGCTGCTATGGGCGAGCGATTGGCCACATACCGAGCTGTTCGACAGCATGGTGGACGATGTTTCGCTACTTGCGCTGAGCCTCGATGCCGTGCCCGCTTCCGCGCATGACCTTGTATTCGTCCGAAACGCCGCCCCCCTTTACTGGTCACATTGACCGCCTTTATTGGAGATTCCTGGATGCCATTGCTCACCGAAGACGCCAAGGGCGTCTACATCATCGCCGTCACGCCATTCACCGATGACGGCGCGGTCGACTGGAACAGCGTCGATCGCATGGTGGACTTCTACGAGGAAAAGGGCGTCACCGGCCTGACCATCCTGGGTCTGCTGGGCGAGGCGCCCAAGCTCACATCCGAGGAATCGCGCGGCATTGCCAAGCGGGTTATCGATCGCATTGCCGGTCGGCTCCCCGTGGTGGTTGGCGTTACGGCACCGGGTCTCGCTCCGATGCGCGAACTGGCCGAGTCGGTGATGGACATGGGCGCATCAGGCGTCATGGTCGCGCCGCCCTGGACCACCAAGACCGACGATCAGGCTTATGCATTCTACGCCTCGGTCGGGGACGCGCTAGGCAAGACGCCTTGGGTGCTGCAGGATTATCCCCTGACCACCAATGTTACGATCGCCCCTAAGGTCATCGAACGGATTGTGCGCGACGTGCCCACCTGCGTCATGCTCAAACATGAGGACTGGCCGGGCCTCAGCAAGATCGGTGCGTTGCGCGCCTCCAGCGACCAGGGCGAAATGCGCCGCATCTCGATCCTGTGCGGCAACGGCGGCCTGTTCCTGCCCGAGGAAATGGCACGTGGTGCCGACGGTGCAATGACTGGCTTCTGCTATCCGGAAATGATGGTCGGCGTCGTGGAAAATTACGCCAAGGGCGACGTCCAGCGCGCTCATGACATTTTCGATGCCTATTTGCCGCTGGCCCGCTACGAGCAGCAGCAG
>JAQGKG010000059.1 GCA_028290245.1 Devosia sp.
CCGTTGATCGAGGACGAGCCGCCGATCACCTTGCCGCGCGGCACGCCGAGGGTACGTCCGCCCAGATGCGGCTCGGGCTCGCTGCGGAAGCCCCAGTCGTAGCGCGGCATGTTCATCGGATAGCTCAGGGCCGCCGGCATTTGGATCAGCGGGCCGATATCGGAACCGCCAAACTCCAGCACGATTACCGAATGCTTGCCGTCCTCGCTGAGGCGCGCCGCCATGGCGCCGCCAGCAGAACCCGAACCGATGATGACGAAGTCAGCTTCCATGAGGGACGGCTCCTAGTAGGCGGCGCCCACGGGACCGGTGGCGACATAGACAGACTTGATCTGGCTGTAGTGATCGAGCGCGGCGCGAGAATTCTCTCGACCGACGCCGGAAAGCTTGACCCCGCCGAACGGGGCCTCGACGGGCGTAATATTATAGGTGTTGATCCAGCAGGTGCCGGCTTCGAGCTGAGCGATGACGCGATGGGCGCGGGCGAGATCGGCGGTGAACACTCCGGCGGCCAGGCCATACTCGGTGGCATTGGCGCGGGCGATGACGTCGGCCTCGTCGGAGAAGCCGAGTACGGCCATCACGGGGCCGAAGATTTCTTCACGGGCGATGGTCATCTCGTCGGTGACATCGGAAAATACCGTGGGCTCGACATAGAAGCCGGAATTCTGACTTGGGGGCACGCGGCCGCCGATCAGCAATTTTGCCCCTTCTGCCTTGCCGGTCTCGATATAGTCCAACACCTTGTTGCGCTGGGCTTCGGACACCAGTGGCCCGACTTGCGTGGCTTCATCAAGTGGATCGCCGATGATGGCGTTGGAGGTGCGCGATACCAGCTTGTCGAGGAAGGTGGGGCGGATAGCGTCATGCACGAAGACGCGGGTGCCGTTGGAGCAGACTTGGCCAGACGAATAAAAATTGGCGTTGATGGCGGCACTGACGGCGCTGTCTATGTCGGCGTCGTCAAAGATGATCAGGGGGGATTTACCACCCAGTTCCATGGTGACGTGGCGCATTCCTGTGGCAGCAGCGGCATAGACTTTCTTGCCAGTGGCTACCGAGCCGGTCAGCGATACCTTGGCAACGCGGGGATCGGTGACCAGGGCGGCGCCGACATCGCCATAGCCCTGCACCACATTGAAAAGGCCTGCGGGCGCGCCGGCCTCGATGAGGATTTCGGCCAGCTTGAGGGCGCCCAGCGGCGTCACTTCCGATGGCTTGAAGATCATCGCGTTGCCGGCGGCAAGGGCAGGGGCAGCTTTCCAGCAGGCGATCTGGGTCGGGTAGTTCCAAGCACCAATACCAACGCAGACGCCGAGTGGTTCGCGGACGGTGTAGACGAAGTCGCCGCCGAGCGGGATGGTCTCGCCGGTCATGGTGGCGGCGAGGCCGGCGAAATATTCCAGCGCATCGGCACCCGAGGCGGCATCGGCGACCAGCGTCTCCTGGATCGGCTTGCCGGTATCCAGTGTCTCGATCTCCGACAGTTCCTGATTGCGCTCGCGGATGATGTCGGCCGCCCTGCGCAGGACGCGACCACGCACCACGGGCTTGAGCGCGCCCCATTCTTTCTGCGCCCGCACGGCAGACGCCAGTGCCTGTTCGATGATGGATGGGGTGGCGGAATGGAGGCGCGCCACGACCTCGCCCGTTGCCGGGTAGATGCTTTCGATCGGCCGACCGTTGGTATCGTCCACATAACCTCCGTCGATGAAATGGCTGGCTGTCGGCTGTACGTCGCGCATCATTCGCCCCTTGGGAAACGCTTGCTCTCTTCGAGCACATTGAGGTCCATGTGGTTGCGCATATAGCGCTCGGACGCTTGTTGTAAGGGCTGGAAATCCCAAGGGTAATAGGCGCCGTTGCGCAGGGCCGCATAGACGACATGGCGCCGCGCTTGGCTGGCCCGCACCTCGGCATCGTAGGTGTCGAGGTCCCAATACTGCGCAGCCACCAGCGCAAGCTCGGCCAGCACATCTGCATAGCCAGGATCGACGGCAAGATTGGTCAGTTCGAGGGGATCGCTGTCGAGATTGAACAATTGCACGGGGTCGGCTGGGCATTCGACATATTTCCACGGTCCGTCGCGCAGGCATACGATTGGCGCGACCGAGCCCTCTGCAGCATATTCCATCCGGACCGGACCAGTGCGAGGCGTACCATTGGCCAGCGGTACCAGTGTCTGGCCATCGGTCCATGGCGCGATGCGCTCAAGCGAAATGCCCGCGAGATCGCACAGGGTAGGGGTCAGGTCCATGGTGCTGACCGGTGTGTCGACCCGACCCGTCGGCAGGGCCGGCGCAGCGATCATCAACGGCACGCGGGCCGAGCCCTCGAAGAAGTTCATTTTGAACCACAGGCCGCGCTCGCCCAGCATATCGCCGTGGTCGGAGGCAAAGACCACGATGGTGTTGTCGTCCTGCCGGGTACCGCCCAACGCTTCCAGCACCTCGCCGATCTTGTCGTCGACATAGGAAATGTTGGCGAAATAGGCCCGGCGCGAGCGGCGCACATCGTCCTCGGTGATATCGAGCGCCCGGAAATCACAGGCGTCCATCAGGCGCTGGGAGTGGACATCCTGGTCCTCGTAGGCGATGGGCTGCGTGGCTGGCGACAGGTGTTCGCAGTCCTCGTAGAGGTCCCAGTATTTCTTGCGGGCCACATAGGGATCATGCGGATGGGTAAAACTCACCGTCATCATCCATGGACGCGGCTCAAGCCGTCGTCCGAGGTCATAGACCTTGCGCACGGCGTTGAAGGCGACCTCGTCGTCGTACTCAAGCTGGTTGGTGGTCTCGGCCACGCCGGCCCCTTTGACTGAACCGAGGTTGTGGTACCACCAGTCGATCCGCTCGCCGGGCTTGTCATAGTCCGGGGTCCAGCCGAAATCGGCCGGATAAATATCGGTGGTCAGGCGTTCTTCGAAGCCATGCAACTGGTCTGGCCCGACGAAATGCATCTTGCCGGACAGCGTCGTGGCGTAGCCCGCAGCGCGCAGGTGATGGGCATAGGTCGGTATGTCCGAAGCGAATTCAGCGGCATTGTCATAGACCCGCGTGCGGCGCGGCAATTGCCCCGACATGAAGCTGGCGCGGCCCGGCGCACACAGCGGGGAGCCGGTATAGGCATTGGCGAAGCGGGTCGAGCGCGCGGCGAGGGCCTTGAGATTAGGCGCATGCAGCCATTCTGCCGGTCCGTCCGGAAACAACGTGCCGTTGAGTTGGTCGACCATGAAGATCAGGATGTTGGGGCGATCAGACACGCGCAGCGCTCCGGACGAGGCAAAGGTTAAGGTAGTCGAGCACCATGGCTCGCACTTCCTCCTGCGCCGGTGCAAAATCCTGCAGCGCATGGCGGATGTAGAAGCCGTCGATGATGGCGGCGAGGCCTTGGGCGATGGACTGGGCCGAATCGGCGTCCACGATCTGCCGCAGGTTGAACAGCAGGTTGGAATGCAGCCGCCGGGCGTAAACCTGCAACAGGCGGCTAGCCTCTTCGGACTGTAGCGCCCTCACATAGAAGGTTAGCCAAGCGGCGACGACTTCGCGGTCGAACTGATCAGGTGCGAAACTGGCGTCGATAATTGCATGGATCCGGAGCAGCGGCGTATCCACCAGAGCCATGCGGCGGCGAACGCTGGCGCCGTAGAGTCGTAGAATGTGGCGCATGGCGGCAAGGAACATTTGATCCTTGCTGCCAAAATAATGATGCGCGAGGGCTGGCGACATTCCGGCGCGACGGGCAATCTGGCTGACGGTCACGTCGAGGCTACCGGCCTCGCCGATCTCGACAATGGCCGCTTCGATCATCGCCTTTCGCCTTACTGCCCCTGCACCGATTTTCGGCATTCTTCGCGCCTGCACATATTTTGAGTTTACATTTGCGATTGTCTCGCTTTTGATTGAGCCGTCAATCAAGAAAAAGACTCTGCATCAAACTCGGCAATCAGGAGACGACGGATATGAGAAAGACCACCCTTACTCTAACCAGCGCTTTGGCGCTGTCGCTGCTGGCGGGAACCGCTTTCGCAGCCGAATGCGATACAGTGATTTTCTCCGATGTTGGCTGGACCGACATCACCACGACAACTGCAACTACCAAGCACATTCTCGAAGCGTTGGGCTATGAAGTCGATGTGAAGGTGCTGTCCGTGCCGGTGACCTATGCGTCGCTGGAAAGCGATGACGTCGACGTGTTCCTCGGCACTTGGCTGCCGGCCCAGCAGGGCGCCATTGGCCCGTACCTCGACAGCGGCGAAGTCGAAAAGCTCGCGATCAACCTGCAGGGCACCAAGTACACCCTCGCCGTTCCGGCCTACACCTATGACAAGGGCCTGACCGAATATTCCAAGATCCACGAGTTCGCCGAGCAGCTCGATAACACCATCTACGGCATCGAGCCGGGCAACGAAGGCAATGGCTACCTGATCAGCCTGGTTGATTCCAACAAGTGGGATTTGAGCGGCTTCAAGGTGGTCGAGAGCTCCGAGCAGGGCATGCTGTCCGAAGTCGATCGCGCCGTTCGCGATAACAAGGACGTGGTATTCCTCGGCTGGGAACCCCACCCCATGAACGCCAAGTTCCCACTCAAGTATCTGCCGGGCGGCGAAGATTTCTTCGGCGGTGAAGGCACTGTCGAGACCGTGACGCGCAAGGGCTACGCTGCAGAATGCCCAAATGTCGGCAAGCTGCTCACCAACCTCAAGTTCTCGCTTCCGATGGAAAACGAGATCATGGGCAAGATTCTCAATGATGGCGCCGATCCGGCAGACGCCACGTTGACCTGGCTCAAGGCCAACCCCGACACGGCGCTGAGCTGGGTCGACGGTGTGACCACCCTCGATGGCGTCGACGGCGCCGCGGCGGTCAAGGCCTTGCTGGAGAGCTAGAATAGACACGCAGCCCGGTCACCATCGACCGGGCTGTTCTGCTTTCAGGGGGACGTGAACGGTGGATTGGCTAACCGACTACAAGATTCCGGTGGGGCGCTGGGCGAGCGACTTCTTCATCCTGCTGCGTGACAATTTTCGCGGCGTGTTCGACGCAATGTCGGACGCGGCCGAGGCGCTGATCGATACCCTGCTGTGGATATTGCAGACGCCGCATCCACTGATCATCGTTGCCGTTTTCGTCGGGATCACGTGGTTGCTGCAGCGCAGTTGGGCCACCTGCCTGCTGACGCTGCTGGGCCTGCTATTCATCCTCAATCAGGGCTATTGGGAGCAGACCACCGAAAGCCTGACGCTGGTCATGTCCGCCTGCGTTGTCTGCATGGCCATCGGCATTCCGATCGGCATCGCAACGGCTCACCGGCCGCGCCTCTATAGGTTCCTGCAACCCATTCTCGACCTGATGCAGACGCTGCCGACCTTCGTTTATCTCATCCCCGCCATCGTGTTTTTCGGTATCGGCATGGTGCCGGGCCTGATCGCCACCGTCATTTTCGTGCTGCCAGCACCCATCCGCATGACGCATCTGGGTATTTCATCGACGCCTCCCGCGTTGCTCGAAGCGGTGGAAGCGTTTGGCGGCACGCCGCACCAGAAGCTGTGGAAGGTCGAAATGCCTTATGCTCTGCCGCAGGTGATGGCCGGGCTCAACCAGACCATCATGCTGTCATTGTCGATGGTGGTGGTTGCAGCGCTGGTTGGCGCCGATGGTCTCGGCGTTCCCGTGGTGCGGGCGCTGAACTCGGTCAATACCGCGCTCGGTTTCGAGAGCGGCTTCGTCATCGTGGTCGTTGCCATCGTGCTCGACCGCATGCTGCGCATCCGGAGGGAATAGGTTCATGGAAGACGCTGTCATCTTCGATAAGGTCAATATCGTCTTCGGGACCAATCCAAACCTGGCTTTGCCACTGATGGACGCCGGCAAGACGCGCCAGGAAATCCAGCGGGAAACCAAGCAGATACTTGGTGTCCATGACTGTTCGTTGACCGTCAAGAAGGGCGAAATCCTGGTCTTGATGGGCCTGTCGGGCTCGGGCAAATCGACGCTGCTGCGGGCCGTCAACGGCCTCAATCCTGTGGTGCGGGGATCGGTCCAGGTGATCGACCAGGGACGTTCGGTCAATCCGGCCGCCTGCACTCGCGACGAGTTGCTGAAACTGCGGCGCAAGTCGGTTGCCATGGTGTTCCAGCAGTTTGGCCTGTTGCCCTGGCGCACGGTGCTCGACAATGTCGGGTTGGGGCTCGAACTCGACGGGCTGTCGAAGCTGCAACGCAACGCCAAGGTCCGCTCGCAACTGGAACTGGTTGGGTTATCCGATTGGGCTGATCGCAACGTCGGGCAGCTTTCCGGCGGCATGCAGCAACGCGTCGGGCTGGCGCGGGCCTTTGCCACCGAAGCGCCGATCTTGTTAATGGACGAGCCCTTTTCGGCACTCGATCCGCTGATCCGCTCGCGACTGCAGGACGAATTGCTTGAGCTGCAGGAAAAGCTCAAGCGCACCATCATCTTCGTCAGCCACGATCTGGATGAGGCGTTCAAGCTGGGTGACCGTATCGCGCTGATGGAGGGCGGGCGCATCGTGCAATGCGGTACGCCGCAGGAAATCATCGCCAATCCGGTCGACGACTATGTCGAGGATTTCGTGGCTCACATGAACCCGCTCAACGTGCTGCGCGCCATGGACATCATGTCCCCGGACATCGGCAGTGGCGTAAACGCGGTGCCGTCTCACAGCCCGCTGGCGGCGGTCATCGAGCAATTGTCAGCCGGCGCGCCGTCGGTATGCGTTCGGGGGCCGGACGGGCAGTTGGTCGGTAGCATCTACAGCAAGAACATCGTCACCGCCCTTCGCAGCAAGCCCGCGCGGGTAGGGGGCGTGGTGCACTAGCGCCAGGCTTCACATGTTCGCGTAGACCGGGCCTTCACCGCCTTGTGGTGGCACCCAGTTGATGTTCTGGTTCGGGTCCTTGATGTCGCAGGTTTTGCAGTGCACGCAGTTCTGCGCGTTGATGACATAGGTTTCGACGTTTTCGCGCTCGACCCATTCATAGACGCCGGCCGGGCAATAGCGGGTGGACGGGCCGCCATAGACCTCCAGTTCCGACGACCGCTGCAATGCGGGATCGAGCAGTTGCAGGTGGCTGGGCTGGTTCTCGGCGTGGTTGGTATTGGACAGGAACACCGACGAGAGTCGGTCGAAAGTCAGCACACCATCGGGCTTTGGGTAATCGATCTTGCTGAAGCCGGCTGCAGGCTCTAGCGATTGCGCGTCGGACTTGCCATGCTTGAGCGTGCCAAGGGGCGAGAAGCCGAATAGCTGATTGAACCACATATCCACGCCGCCAATGCCCACGCCGAGGATGGTGCCGAACCGGGACCAAAGCGGCTTGACGTTGCGGACGTCCCTTAGATCCTTCCCGATGGGGCCATCGCGCCAGCCTTCCTCGATGCTGGTGACGTCGTCATTGGCGCGTCCGGCGGCGATGGCTGCGGCAAGGTGCTCAGCGGCCAGCATGCCGGATAGTACGGCGTTGTGGCTGCCCTTGATGCGAGGCAGGTTGACGAGGCCCGCCGAGCAGCCGATCAGCGCACCGCCGGGAAATGACAGCTTCGGTACCGACTGGTAGCCGCCTTCGGTGATGGCGCGGGCGCCGTAGGAAAGGCGCGTGGCGCCCTCGAAGGTCTTGCCGATTGCCGGGTGGGTCTTGAAGCGCTGGAACTCCTCGAAGGGGTTTAGATAGGGGTTCTTGTAGTTGAGGTGGACCACGAAACCCACCGCTACGGTATTGTCGTCGAGGTGATAGAGGAACGAGCCGCCGCCGGTCTTCACGTCGAGCGGCCAACCGAACGAATGCTGTACCAGCCCCTGCTTGTGGTGCTCAGGCTTGACCTGCCACAGCTCCTTGAGACCAAGGCCGAACTTGGCCGGTTCGCGATCTTTATCGAGGCCAAACCGGGCGATCAGTTGCTTGGCGAGCGAACCGCGGACGCCTTCGCCAATAAGTACATATTTGCCGAGCAGCGCCATGCCGCGTGTGTAATTGGGACCGGGCTTGCCATCGCATTCCACGCCCATGTCGCCAGTCGCGACGCCAATGACGGCCCCAGCATCATTGTAGAGCACTTCGGCGGCGGCAAAGCCGGGATAGATTTCGACGCCCAGCGCTTCGGCCTTGGTTGCCAACCAGCGGCACACATTGCCCA
>JAQGKG010000081.1 GCA_028290245.1 Devosia sp.
CGGCGGTTTTCAAGACCGCTGCAATCGACCACTCTGCCACCCTTCCGTAGGTGAGCGTTTAGCGATTGAGCGCCGGGCTGTCCAGCCCGACGCATCAGGGTTTATGGCAGCAGGACGACGGAGCCCGTGGTCTCGCGCCGTTCGAGCGCACGATGCGCGTCGGCGGCTTCGCTGAGCGGGAAGGTGCGGCCGATCTCGACCTTGATGGCGCCGCTCTGGACCGCGGCGAAAAGCGCCGAGGCGCCTTCGAGCAGTTCGTCGCGGGTTTGGAAATAGTGCCCACTGGTGGGGCGGGTGACGTAGAGCGAACCCTTGCGCGACAGCACGGTGATATCGGGGATGCTAACCACGCCGGAGGCATTGCCGAAGCTGACCATCAAACCACGCGGACGCAGGCAATCCAGCGATTTTTCGAAAGTTGACTTGCCGACGCCGTCATAGACCACATCGACGCCCCTACCCCCGGTCAGCTCACGGGTGCGGGCGGCGAAGTCTTCGGTGTTGTAGTTGATGACGTGGTCGCAACCATGCGCCTTGGCCAGCGCGACCTTCTCGTCGCTACCGGCCGTGCCAATAACGGTCGCGCCGAGCGACTTGGCCCATTGTGTGGCGATCAGCCCGGTGCCGCCTGCCGCGGCGTGCCACAGGATAGTCTCACCCTTGGCCAGCGGCCAGGTCTTGAACAGCAGATAATACGCCGTGAGGCCTTTGAGCATGATCGCGGCCGCGGTCTCGTTACTGATGCCATCGGGGATGGGCACCAGCCTGTCTGCAACAGCGATGCGTTCATCGGCATAGGCGCCGATCTGGCCCTGATAGGCGACGCGGTCACCGACTTTGAGGCTGGTAACACCATCGCCAAGTGCCGTGACGACACCAGCGCCTTCGCTACCGGCGACGAATGGCGTTTGCACCGGGTAGAGGCCGGAGCGCTGGTAGGTGTCGATGAAGTTGAGTCCGATGGCGGTCTGCTTGAGTGCCACCTGCCCCGGCCCAGGACTGGCCAATGGCCAGTCCTCGACTGTAAGGACGTCGGGTCCACCCGTGTGGTGGACGACGACGGCCCGGGTCATTTCGGCGTCCGTGGCTTGCGCGGCGCCGACTTCGGCCGAGCCTGAGCGCGGGCAATCGGCGTCGACTTAGGCGTGGTCTTCGTCACCGCCGCTGCGCCGGTACTGCCGGCAACTGACCCGGTTTGTCCGGTGAAAGGCGCTGACTGGGAGTGTGCGCCGCCCAGCTTGGCCCGTTTGCGGCCCGAGGCGATGATGTTGATCGCCTCGACCAGAACAGAGAATGCCATGGCGGCGTAGATATAGCCCTTGGGAATGTGGAAGCCGAGGCCATCAGCCACCAGCGAAACGCCGATCAGCAGCAGGAAGGCCAGCGCCAGCATCTTTGTGGTCGGGTGATCGGCGACGAACTTGGCCACTGGGCCGGATGCAACGAACATCACGCCGACGGCGACGATAACCGCGGCGATCATCACTTCGACGTCGTCGGCCATGCCCACGGCGGTGACGATCGAGTCAATCGAGAACACCATGTCGATGACGATGATCTGGCCGATAATAGCGGCGAAAACCGCACCGGCCTTGCGGCCCATATCGTTCTCGTGCGGCTCTTCGATTGCCGCATGCATCTCGTGGGTTGCCTTGTAGACAAGAAAAGCACCACCGGCGATCAGGATGAGGTCTTTCCACGACAGGTCGAGGCCGAATGCCGAAACGGCGGGCTGGGTCAGGCTGATGATCCAGGAAATCACCAGCAGCAGCAGGATGCGGAACACCAGCGCCAGCGCCAGGCCGATCTTGCGGGCGCGATCGGCCTGCTCCTTGGGCAGGCGCGATACCAGCACCGAAATGAAGACGATATTATCGATGCCCAGCACGATCTCCATGATCGTGAGAGTTCCGAAGGCGATCCAGGCATTGGGATCTGCCAGCAGTTCAAGCATTGTCGGCTCCATTTCGAGTCTCTAGGCCAGCTATCTAATCAGAGCTTGTCGTCAGCGAAAGGCTTAGCAGCAGGGTTTTCCGCCAACTGCGGCGTTCCGCAGCATAAAGCGGGCGTCTCAACGCTGGCTTCGGTTCGGCGGCGGGTGATAAACTGCCGATGATAACCAAAACGAGTGTCGTCATGGAATCGTTCACCCCGCTCTCCGCTGCCATTGGTGGTAGCCTCATTGGCCTCGCAGCCGCCGTGCTCTGGCTTGGCAACGGCCGCATCGCTGGCATATCCGGAATTTTCGGGCAGTTGCTGCCGCCGGCCCAAACCGTGGTCTGGCGCGTGGTGTTCCTCGTCGCACTGGTCGCGGCGACATTTGCGGCGGCAAAGCTGTTTCCCGGCCTCGGCGTGGGTGGCGATGTGGCTGCACAGCTGGTCGAAGCGCCGGCTGCATGGGGCGTGCCGACGCCGGTGTGGCTGGCGATTGCGGGCGTGCTGACTGGCATCGGCACACGGATCGGCAATGGCTGCACTTCGGGGCATGGCGTGTGTGGGTTGGCGCGATTGTCGCTGCGCTCACTAGTCGCCGTGCTGGTGTTCTTCGGCGTCGCCATCATCACCGTCGCCGTGACGGGGGTGGTGTGATGGCCAGCCTCAAGCTCCCCTATCTCGCCACAGCCGCACTGAGTGGCGCGTTGTTCGGCGCTGGTCTTTACGTGTCGCAGATGGTCGACCCGCTGAAGGTGCTGCGCTTTCTCGATTTCGGCGCCATCCCAAGCGGCGGCTGGGACCCGAGCCTCGCCTTCGTCATCGGGCCGGCAATCATCGTGATGTTCGTCGCCGTGCAGATAGGAAAGCGCCGGTCAGCGCCGCTGTTCGACACCAGCTTTCACGAACCCCAATCGAAAAAGATCGACGGCAGGCTGATCGGCGGCGCGGCGCTGTTCGGTATCGGCTGGGGCATGGCGGGCATTTGTCCCGGCCCGGCCATCTCGCTGATCGCCTTCCTGCCGGATAACCTGTGGATTTTCCTCGTCGCTATGCTCGCCGGCTCCTTCGCAGGCAGCCTCGTGGTGCCGAGGGCGCAACGACTGGCGGTGGCTCAATGACCATGTTTGACGCAGATGCCATCGTGGTCGGCGGCGGACTGGCCGGTGTGGCGGCAGCGATTGCCGTGGCGCAGGCTGGGTTGAAAGCCATCCACCTGGCGCCCGTTGGACCGCCGGATCGGCGCACCTCCGCGCTGATGATGCCCAGCGTGGACTTCCTCGCCAGCGCCGGTCTGGTTGATGATCCCGCCGAGCTTGGCAGTGCTCTGACCCAGATCCGCATCATCGACGCCACAGGTCGGCTGATCCGGGCGCCCGAGACGCTATTCGATGCCAGCGAAGCGGGGCTCGATGCATTCGGCTGGAACTTTGCCAACATCCGGCTACTGGAGCGATTTCAAGCCGTCGCCGCTACGCTGGACAATCTCGAAACCCGTGACATTGGGGTTACTGGTCTGGATGTCACGACCGTCACCCTCAGCGACGGCTCGCGGCTTAGCGCTCCGCTCATCGTCGGCGCCGATGGCAAGAAGTCACTGGTGCGCGACAGTGCTGGTTTGCGGGCGCGCGAAGCAGCCTTCAGCCAGTCGGCCCTGGTGTGCGATCTCGACCTTGGCCGGGCTATTGGCGGCACTTCGGTAGAATTTCACTACCCGCAAGGACCGTTCACGCTGGTTCCGGCCGGCGGCAAACGGGCCAATCTGGTGTGGATCGATGACCATGCCGTGCTGATGGCGGCGAAAGACAGCGGGCAGGAAGCACTGACCGCGACGTTGCTTGAAAAATCACAACGCCTGTTCGGCGCCATCAAGCTCGTCAGCCCGGCCTTCGTGTTCCCGCTCAGCACGCTTAGCGTCGATAGCGCCGGTGCCGATGGCGTGGTGCTGGTCGGCGAAGCAGCTCATGCCTTCCCGCCGATCGGCGCGCAGGGGCTCAACCTGGGGCTGCGCGATGTTGCAGACCTTGCCGCAGCCCTCGCCGGCAGCGACCGCGCGGCACCGGATTGGGCGATCAAGGCCAGCCAGGATTACGCCACCCGCCGCGCCAGCGATCTCGCGCGAACCGGTGGAATGGTGGACACGCTGTTCCGCTCATTGCTGGCCGAGATGATCCCAGTCCAGGCACTGCGCGCCGGCGGGTTGTGGGCGCTCAAGCTAGCCCCCGCCCTGCGCAAGCAGGCGTTCGCAGTCGGCATGGGTCGCCGATAGCGCCGCGAGCGCATCCACTCCCACAAACAAAAAGGGCGCAGTTACCTGCGCCCTTCTTCATTCAATAATGATCCAAACTTACGGCGTAGCGGGAGCCGCTGGGGTTTCAGTGCCGGCTGCTGGAGCTGGCGCATCGCCGTTGAGCTGCTGGCGCAGCGTCTCGGCACGATCCTGCAGAACCTGCTCGAGCGCATTCTCACCCGAAGTTTCCTGGCGGAATTCGTCAAAGGTCAGTGCGGCATCGCCGTCATAGGCCGAGGTGAAACCGGCCAGAGTGATGTCGATGGTCAGGTCCTGGTTCTGGCGGTTCTTGGCGGTGAGCTTGAGCACGCCGCCCTTCTTGAGCGAGGCCACATACTGCTCGTTGATCACCAGCTGCGTGGCGCAGGAAGTCGGGTCACACAGCATGTAGGGCACGCGGATTGGCTTGGCGCCGTCGATCTGCCAGGTCAGGCCGAACGGCAGCAGCACGCCGAGCGGAACGGCCGCAACAGCAAGCAGGCGGCTTTCCTGGCCGGGATCGTCACGCAGCAGGAACGAGCCGAGGAACTGCCCATTGGCCAGAACGACCTGGCGCATGATGCAGGCCTTCTGCCCATCGGGCAGCGGATCGCAAACCTTGAGCCAGTTCTGGCCGGCAGCGGCGGCTTCTTCTGCCGTCGGCGCTGCTGCAGGAGCGGCAGGGTCTACGGCAGGTGCCTCAGCGGCCGGTGCTTCGACTGCGGGCGCGGCAGGAGCGGCTTCCTGCGCGAAAGCCGACAGCGGGGACAGCATGAGCGCAGCCACCGCGATACCGGCGACGAGAGGTTTCCTGAAGTTCATAGAATTTCCTTGGCTTCTTTGGGCGGTCCCGGGGGCTTGATGCCACCTTGAATATTGAACTGCCCTTCAAATGCTGAATTCGGGCAATAACATGACCAATACACCTTGCAAAAGGATTATGGCGAGACAGGGTTGATGCGGATGGTTCATGCCGCATTTTCCGCAAGCTTGGCCATGCGCGACAGGATTGCCGCGGCCCCCTTCAGGCGATCATTCGGCGTCGGCCAGTTGCGAGCGAACACGAGCTTCTGGTCGGGCTTGATGCGCACCTGGTTTGCCGGGTCACTAACCAGCCGGACCAGGGCGCCCGGGTTCGGAAATTCGTTGTTACGCAACGAGATAACCGCGCCCTTTGGACCGGCGTCAACCTTTTCCACGTTGGCCTGACGGCACAGCGCCTTGACCAGAATAACCTTGAGCAGTGCCTCAACCTCTTCTGGCAGCGAGCCGAAGCGGTCGATCAATTCTGCGCCAGCAGCGTCGATATCGCGGATATCGGTCAGATCGCCGAGGCGACGATACAGCTGCATGCGCACCTGCAAGTCCGGAATGTAATGCTCTGGAATCATCACCGGCATTCCCAGCGAAATCTGCGGGCTCCACTCGTTCTTGTCCTCGTAGTCTTCGTCGCCGTTCTTTAGATTGGCCACGGCCTCTTCCAACATCGACTGATACAGCTCGAAACCGACCTCGCGGATATGGCCCGATTGTTCGTCGCCCAACAGGTTCCCTGCCCCGCGGATATCGAGATCATGGCTGGCAAGCTGGAAGCCGGCGCCGAGGCTTTCGAGCGATTGCAGCACGCCAAGGCGACGTTCCGCCGTGTCAGTCAGCTTCTTGTCGGAAGGCACGGTGAACAGCGCATAGGCGCGCGCCTTGGCGCGGCCGATACGACCACGGATTTGGTACAGTTGCGCCAGGCCGAAATGGTCGGCCCGATGCACGATCAGCGTATTGGCGTTGGGAATGTCGAGGCCTGATTCCACGATAGTCGTCGCTACCAGCACATCGAACTTGTTGTCGTAAAACGCATTCATGGTGTCGTCGAGTTCGCTTGGCGCCATCTGGCCGTTGGCCACCACGAAGCTGACTTCAGGCACCTGCGCCTTGAGGAATTCGGCAATCTCGTGCTGGTCCTTGATGCGCGGCACGACATAAAAGCTCTGCCCGCCACGATACTTTTCGCGCAGCAGCGCCTCGCGGATCGATAGCGCGTCGAATGGCGCGATGAAGGTGCGGATTGCCAGACGATCCACCGGCGGCGTCGCCAGTAGCGATAGGTCTCGTACGCCGGTCAGCGCCAGTTGCAGCGTGCGCGGAATCGGCGTCGCGGTCAGCGTCAGCACGTGCACATTGGCCTTGAGCTCCTTCAGGCGCTCCTTGTGGCCGACGCCGAAATGCTGCTCCTCGTCGACGATCACCATGCCCAGGTCGCGGAACTTGATGGTCTTGGATAGCAACGCATGCGTGCCGATGACGATATCGACCTGACCATCGGCCAGACCTTCCTTGGTCGCCTTGAGCTCGGCAGAACCCACCATGCGCGACGCCTGTCGCACGCGCACCGGCAAACCAACGAAACGCTCGGAAAAGGTTTTGTAATGCTGGCGCGACAGCAACGTCGTCGGCACCACGACGGCAACCTGCTTGCCGCTAAGCGCCACGGCAAACGCCGCACGAAGCGCCACTTCGGTTTTGCCGAAGCCGACGTCACCACACACCAGCCGGTCCATGACGCGGCCCGAGGTCACGTCATCGAACACCGCGGAGATGGCGGCTAACTGGTCTTCGGTTTCCTCATAGGGGAAACGCGCGACGAATTCGTCATAGGCGCCCGGATTGATCTCGACCACGTCCGCTTTGGTGAGCAGGCGCGCCGCCGCGATCTTGATGAGCTGCTCCGCCATTTCGCGGATGCGCTTCTTAAGCTTGCCCTTCTTGGCCTGCCAGGCGACGCCGCCCAGCTTGTCCAGCGTCACATGGCCGTCATCGGTCCCGTAACGCGTCAGCAGCTCGATGTTTTCGACCGGCAGATACAGCTTGGTGTCGCCGCCATATTCCAGCTCGACGCATTCATGCGGCGCACCGCCCGCCTCGATGACCTTGAGCCCAAGAAAGCGGCCGATACCGTGATCGACGTGAACCACCAGATCGCCTGCCCCAAGGCTGGCCGCCTCCGTCAAGGCGTCCGAGGCTTTCTTTTTGCGCTGCGGCCGCAGGATGCGCTCGCCGAGAATGTCCTGCTCGCTGAGAACCAGCAGGTCCTTGGTTTCGAAACCAGTGTCCAGCGGCAACACGACCAGCGAGGTGGTAGCGGCACTCGTCGTTTCAGCATCGCGCCAGTTTTCCGCCATGCGCGGATTGGTCAGGCCGTGGTCCTTGAGCACCTGAACCATGCGGTCGCGGGTGCCCGTGCTCCAGCAGGCGACGATCGAGCGACGGCCGTTTTTGCGCTCTTCGAGCAGCCGCTCGACCACTGACTGAAACAGGTTGGTGTCAGTGGCCTGACGTACGGCGGCAAAGCTGGGCGCGATATGGCCGCCGGCATCGTCCGATGCCTTGGTATTGGGCGCCATGAACTGGCTGAGCTGGATCGTGGAGGCGCCAGCCAACGCATAGGGATGGTGATCGACCGTGTAGAGTAGTGCCGGCTTCACTGGCTTGTAAGGCGCGCCAGTGCCGGCGACGACGGGCATCAGCCGCGCGGCCTCGCGGGCATCGTAGTAGTCGCGGATTTGCGCCACGCGGTCGGCATATGCCTCGGCCGCCTGCTCGTCGAACACGAATGGCGCGTCGCCAACATAGTCTGACAGCGTATCGAGGTGTTCGTAGAAGAACGGCAACCAGTGTTCGGTGCCCGAATAGCGCGAACCGCCGCTGACCGAGGCATACAGTGTGTCATCCACGGTATTGCCACCAAACGTCGCGGTGTAGTTCTGGCGGAAACGCTTGATGGTCTCGTCGGTCAGCACCACTTCGCTCATCGGCGTCAGCGCGATGTTTTTCAGCGTTCCGGTGGTGCGCTGGCTATCGGCATCGAAGGTGCGGATGGATTCGAGCTGGCTACCGAAAAAGTCAAAACGCAACGGCGCCTCGGCGCTGGCCGGGAACAGATCGACCAAGCCGCCGCGCACCGCATATTCGCCGCTTTCGCGCACCGTCGGCACCCGCAGGTAGCCATTATTAGCGGCCCAGGCGATCAGCTTGTTGCTATCGACGATGCGACCGGCAATCGCCGAAAACGACATAGTCTCGACCACATCGCGCGGCGGCACGCGCTGGATCAGCGCGTTGACGGCGGTAAGA
>JAQGKG010000090.1 GCA_028290245.1 Devosia sp.
ATGGCGGCTGAAAGCTGGAGCCAGTCCGAAGATGGCCTGACCTGGACCTTCAAGCTCCGTCCTGGCCTGGTCTGGTCCGATGGCGAACCGCTCACTGCAACCGATTATGTCTTCGCTTTGCGACGCGCTGCGACCTCAGGCTACGACTTTGCCTGGTACTGGGATTTTGCCGGCGGCATCAAGGGTTGGAAGGAAGTCACCGAAGGCACCGCCGACGTTTCGACCCTCGGCCTCAATGCCGTCGATGACCTGACCATCGAAGTCACCACCGTCGCTCCCAAGCCCTACCTGCCCTCCGTTACCAGCCTCTGGTATCCTGTTCCCAAGCACCTCGTGGACAAGCTCGGCGACGATTGGGCGGTCAACGTCGACACCATCGTCTCCTCCGGTCCATTCGAAATCGAGAGCTGGGAAAAGTCGAATAACTCCGTCGTCTTCACCAAGTCCGATACCTATACCGGTCCGTGGCCGGCGCAGATCGACCGCCTCGAAATCGACCCGACGCTTGGCGCGCCTGAAGTCGGCCTGCCCGCCTTCCTCGCCGGCGATGCCGACTATTCCTTCCTCAATACCGGCCAGGTTCCCGTCGCGACCCAGCGATACCCCGATGGCATCCGCAAGAATGCCGTCTTTGCCACTTCGTACATCTCCTACGATTTGGACTCGGCGCCATTCAACGACGTCAATGTCCGCCGCGCCTTCTACTATGCGGTCGATCGTAACGAGCTGACCTCGACCGTGCTCAAGGACATTGCCATTCCCGCCGGCTCGATCCTGCCGCCCGGCTATCCTGGCTACAATGCAGACATCGCTGCCGAAGCCGTGTTCGACCCTGCAAAAGCCAAGCAGTTCATGGCCGATGCCGGCTTCGCGAACGGCGAAGGCTTCCCTGAAATCGAAATATGGTACCGCGAAGAAGGCGGCTACAATGGCGCCATCGTCCCCGCCATGGCGCAGTACCTGCAGGCCGAGTTCAAGGAAGTCCTTGGCGTCACCATGAACATCCGCGTCCTGCCGGGCGCGGAATGGATGGATGGCCTGCGCACCAAGAAGAACAACATCTTCATCGCGCCCTACGAATACGATTACCTTGATCCGTCCAACTTCTACGGCATCTTCTACAATGGCGGCCGTCACGGCTACCACATCCCGGAATACGACGCGTTGGTCGCCAAGGCCGACTCCGAGTCTGATTGGGATACCCGCTTCAAGCTCTATGGCGAAGCCGAGCAGATCATGATCGATCAGGGCCTCATCGTCCCGCTCGTCCACCCCGTCACCATCGCCGTCATCTCCGACCAGCTCGGTGGCGACGCAGCGCAGCCCAACGCTCTGGGTTTCACCCCGCTCGATCGTCTGGCCCATTACTTCTTCACGCACCTGACGAAGCAGTAATCCCGATCAAGCCAGCACTCCCCGGCGTCCAGGCCGGGGAGTGCCCTCCAATTCCTGCAGTCAGGACACTTATGCCCCTCGTCGAAATTGAAGACCTCAGGGTCAGCTTCAGTCAGTACGGCGGCCAGATCGACGCAGTCCGCGGCATCAGCTTCTCGGTCAACGAAGGCGAAAGCCTTGGCATCGTCGGCGAAAGCGGCTCCGGCAAATCGGTCTCCTGCAGCGCCCTGCTCCGCCTCCTGCCTGCCACCGCAACAGTCAGCGCCAAGTCCATCAAGCTCGATGGCATCGACGTGCTCAAGGCCGGCAAGGAAGACCTCGCCCGCCTGCGCGGCCGCTCTGCCGCGATGATTTTCCAGGACCCGATGACCGCCTTCGATCCGGTCTTCACCATCGGTCACCAGATCGCCGAAACCATTCAATCGCACCGCAAGGTCAGCAAGCGTGAAGCCCTCGCCGAGGCCGAGCAGCTGCTGCTGCGCGTCGAAATCAAGAACGCCCGCGATATCCTCGATTACTATCCGCACCAGCTATCTGGCGGCATGCTGCAGCGCGCCATGATCGCCATGGCCCTATCCTGTCGGCCCAAGGTGCTGATCGCCGACGAGCCGACCACTGCGCTCGATGTCACCATCCAGGCGCAAATCCTGCAGCTCATCAAGAAGGTGCAGGCCGAGTTCGGCATGGCGCTGATCATGATCACCCATGACCTTGGCGTCATTGCCGAGACCGTCGATCGCGTGCTGGTCATGTATGGTGGCGAGGTCATGGAAGAAGGCCCGGTGCAGCAGATTTTCGATGCGCCACAGCACGCCTATACCAAGGCCCTGCTGGCCAGCCTCAACACCAGTTTCGAACCCTCGCGCGGCGACGACACCGCAACCGCACCAGCGCTGGAATTGCGCGGCCTCGCCAAGGCCTATCGCATCAAGCGCCGCAAGGGGCTCTTCACCACCTATGGTGATTTTCACGCCGTCCGCCCGGTCGATATCGTGCTGCCGCGCAACAAGATCGTCGGCCTCGTCGGCGAATCCGGCTCCGGCAAGACCACCACCGGCATGATGGCCATGCGCCTCACCGATCCCAGCGCCGGTCAAATATTGGTCGATGGCACCGATATTTCCAGCCTCGGCGCCGAGGAGCTCAAGAGCTTCCGCCGCCGCATGCAGATCGTTTTCCAGGACAGCTATTCCGCGCTCGATCCGATGATGACACTGACCCAGATCATCGCCGAGCCGCTGCATATCCATGGCGTCGGCACCGCCCGCGAACAAACCGAAAAGGCCCTTGGCTGGCTCGAACGCGTCGGCCTGCCCCGCAGCTTCGGCAATCGCTATGCGCACGAACTGTCCGGCGGCCAGCGCCAACGCGTCGCCATAGCCCGGGCCCTCATCCTCGGCCCGAGCGTCCTCGTCGCCGATGAACCCACCTCCGCGTTGGACGTCACCGTCAAGGCGCAGATCATCGGCCTGCTCAAGGAACTGCAGGCCGAAATGGGCCTGTCGATCCTGTTCATCAGCCACGACCTGTCGACCGTCAAATCCCTCACCGACAGCGTCGTCGTCATGTATCGCGGCCGCGTCGTCGAGGAAGCGCCGACCGAGCGCATTTTCTCCGACCCCCAGCACCCCTACACCCGCGCCCTGCTCGACGCGATCCCGGCCACCAATCCCCGCGACAAGCGCGAGCGCACCTTCGTCGCCGCCGAACAACTCGAAGCCGCCACCCCGCGCTACACAGTCATCCAGACCGGCCTCGCCCCCAACGCCACGCCACAGCTCATCACCATCGCTCCAGGCCACCGCGTCGAAGCGATCGTGACCACATGAGGGAGATAATGATGCATCTCGCCCAAGCCACCCCCCACCCAGCCTCCCCCTCAAGGGGGGAGGTGCCGTCCGGCGAATTTGGCACAATAGAGTCACAAACACCGGCAGATACCTCCCCCCTGGAGGGGGAGGCTAGGTGGGGGGGCCGTTTAGCCCCAATCCAAGAGGGGACCCACATATGATCGGCTACATCCTCCGCCGCCTCGTCTCCGTTGCGGTCACCTTCATCATCGTATCGCTCATCATCTTCTTCATGATGCACGCCATTCCCGGCGGACCGTTCGACGCCAATGACATGCCGGTTTCCCAGGCCGTGCGCGACAAGATGATGGCCAATCTCGGCCTCGATCAGCCGCTCTGGGTGCAATACACCCGCTACATGTGGGGCGTGCTGCATTTCGACTTCGGCGTGCCCTATCAAAGCCCCGGCGAAACCGTCACGCAGCTGCTGTCCCGCGCCTGGGTCCCCAGCCTTGTGCTCGGCGGCCTCGGGGTGCTGATCGGCGCTCCGCTCGGCATCCTGCTCGGCATGGCCGCCGCGCTCAATCGCAACACCTGGATCGACTACCTCGCCTCCACCGTGGCGACCCTCGGCCTCACCATCCCGGTCTTCGTCACCTCGATGCTGCTGATCCTGGTCTTTGCCGTCTGGCTCAACTGGCTCCCTGCCAGCGGCTGGGGCAAGCCTGAGCGCTGGATATTGCCGATCACCGCCTACGCCCTGATTCCGCTCGCCACCTATGCCCGCTACACCCGCTCGGCCATGCTCGACACGCTAAACAAGCAGTTCGTCACGGTCCTCCGCGCCAAGGGCCTCAGCGAACGCCGCATCGTGTTCCAGCATGTGCTGCGCAACTCGGCCATTCCGCTGGTCACCGTCTTCCTGCCCATGTTCATCGGCACCGCCACCGGCTCGATTTTCGTCGAGGCCATGTTCCGCGTGCCGGGCCTCGGCGCCTACTTCGTCTCCTCCATCGAGGGTCGCGACTATCCGCTGGAAATGGCGCTGATGCTGATGATCACCTTCATGTACTGCATCGCCTACCTGCTCAGCGACATCGTCTACGCCCTGATCAATCCACGCATCCGCTTCGGAGGTCAGCCATGACCGTCGAGCTCGCCCCCGTCGTTCCGCCCGCCTATCGACAGCGCAATCCGCTATGGTTCGCCTGGCAGCGCTTCATCGGCAACAAGGCCGCCATCGTCGCCGGCAGCATTCTTTTGCTGCTGATCCTTATGGCGATCTTCGCCCCGCTGATCACACCAAGCAATCCTGATGCACAGAGCTTCCTCACCGAAGCCCTGGCCTTCCCCTCGGCCCAGCACTGGTTCGGTGTCGATAACCTCGGCCGTGATTTCTACACCCGCATCATTTACGGCTCCCGAGTGTCGCTCACCATCGGCTTCACCGCGGCCCTGTTCAGCATCATCATCGGCATTCCGCTCGGTGCGCTGGCCGGCTATTTCGGCGGCAAGACCGACTGGTTCATCATGCGCGTCATTGAGCTGTTCTCGGTGGTGCCGCCGCTGCTGGCCGCCATGCTGCTCGGCGCCCTTACCCGCGGCGGCTATTTCACCATACTGCTGATCGCTGCGCTATTCGGCTGGGTGCAGGTCTGCCTGCTGGTCCGTGCCCAGGTCAAAGCCCTGCGCGAAAAGGAATTCGTCCGCGCCGCGCAGGCCCTCGGCGCCTCGCCCTGGTACATCATTCGCCGCCATCTCATTCCCAACTCGATCTCTTCGATCATCGTCGGCTTCGTGCTCGCAATTCCATTGGCGATGATGCTCGAAGCCAGCCTCAGCTTCCTCGGCATCGGCGTCCCGCCGCCCACGCCGACCTGGGGCCAGATGATCAACGAGGGCATCGATTTCATGTTTTTTTACTGGCACCTCGCCGTCTTCCCGACTGCCGCCCTTGCCATCACCGTGCTGGCAACGACGCTGTTCGGCGACGGCCTGCGCGATGCCCTCGACCCGACCTTGAAAGGCCGCTGAAGTGTCCGAAAATCTCGCCCGGCAGTTCCTCATTCGCGAGGACGTCGTCTTCCTCAACCACGGCTCGTTCGGCGCCTGCCCGCGTCCCGTGTTTGCCAAATATCAGGAGTGGCAGCTCGAACTCGAAGGCCAGCCCGTCGAGTTCCTCGGCCGCCGTCTCACCGACCTGCTCCGCGAGCCGCGCATTGCCTTGGCCGCCGAACTCGGCACTACAGCAGACAACATCGTCGGCCTGACCAATGCCACCACCGGCCTCAACATCGTCGCCCAGTCGCTCGACCTCAAGCCGGGCGACCAGATCCTCACCACCGACCACGAATATTCGGCGCTGGAAAAAACCTGGGCCTATGTCTGCCGCAAGACCGGCGCCGAGATCGTCGTGGTCAAAGTACCGCTGCCGCTGCTGACCGAAGCCCAGTTCACCGATACCATCATCGCCGGCATGACCGACCGCACCAAAGTGCTGTTCCTCAGACACATTACCTCGCCGACGGAATTGCTCTTCCCCATAGAACGCTCGATCGCCGAAGCCCGCAAGCGCGGCATCTGGAGTGTCATCGACGGCGCCCACACCCCCGGCCACATCAAGCTCGATCTCGATGCCCTCGGCGCCGATTTCTACGCCGGCAATTGCCACAAGTGGATGATGTCCCCCAAGGGCTCGGCCTTCCTCCATGCGCGCCCGGAAGTGCAAGGCCTGCTCAACCCGCTGGTCATCTCCCACGGCTGGACCGCCGACTCAAAACAACCCGACGC
>JAQGKG010000115.1 GCA_028290245.1 Devosia sp.
GGCGGGCTGGTGGCCAGCGGCTGGCACACGGTCAGCGTCGGCCACCGTCTTATGGTCGATACGCTGTTTGCCGAAGAGGAACGCCTGCGCGGCCTTGGCCAGGAGCCCGGCGTTTCCGGCCCCTCCCCCGGCGTCAATTCCATGGATTTCAAAGTCCCGGTGCGCCCCGGCGATACGGTGAGCTACCAACTCGTGGTGACCGACAAGCGGGCCTCCAACTCCATTCACGGCTGGGGCCTGCTGTTCAACAAGATCACCGCCGTCAACCAGCGCGGCGAGTTGGTTTATCGCGCTGATCTCGTCGGCTTCAGCAAACGGCGCGACTACAAGATGCCCCTCAGGCTCAAAGTGTTGCTCGCCCTCACCAAACTTCCGCTTATCGGCCTCTTGCTCAAGCGCGGCACTTGAATGCGCTTCGGCACACCTGCACAGTCCCGCTTATGCGCCGAATCGCCCTCATAGCTGCCCTCACCGCCTTGTCCGCCACGCCGGCCTTGGCGCAAGCCTATTCGGGCAACTGGGCCTGTCGCGATGCGACGACGGCCAAAGCAGGCATCCTGACCATTTACGGCGAGGTCTACGGCTTTTCCTCGACAGTCGTCGGCGACAAGAGTTCAGGCACCGGCACCATCACGACCTATGAAGATGGCGTCGGGTTCAACGACGGCGGGCTGCGCAGCACGCGCTCCATCCAGGCCGGCCGCATCATTCCCGACCCCACCTATGGCAGCGCCATCCAGCTGGAAACAGCGGATTCCATCGTGATGTTGTGCACGCCCCGGTAAGCGGCTCGCCACGCTAAGCTACGCTCAACAAGCGACATTCAGCCGCGAGGGGTTGAACTTTTCTGGCGATTGTCCATCTTGCAGGGGCAGCGCCGGGCCCCTCTGGCGAGGATGACGTATGTCCTCGTGATGTCGGAGCTGCTCCAAACTTCATGGAGAAAGGTCCGGCGATGGATTCGCTGCTTGCCGCCCTAATGGGCGATTTTCTGGGTACACCCGTCTATTTTTGGGTCGCGTTTATCGCGATCGTTATCGCACTTCTGGTTTTCGATCTCGGCGTCCTGCACAAGGACGAGCATGAGATCGGCGCCAAGGAAAGCCTGCTGCTATATGGCTTTTATGTACTGATTGCCCTCGCCTTCGGTGGCTGGGTATGGTGGCAGCGCGGCGCCGAAGCCGGGCTGGAATTCTACACCGGCTACTTGCTCGAACAGTCTCTTGCGATGGACAATATGTTCGTCATCGCCACCATCTTCGGCTTCCTCGCCATCCCCCGCATCTACCAGCACCGCGTGCTGTTCTGGGGCATTTTGGGCGTCATCCTGTTCCGCGCAGTGTTGATCGGGCTCGGCGCCGCCATGGTCAATCAGTATAGCTGGATCCTGTTCGGCTTCGGCGCCTTCCTGGTTTTCACCGGCATCCGCATGTTCAGCCACAAGGATGAGGAACCCAACCTTGATGACAACAAGGTCTACCAGTTCATCACCAAGCGCTTCCGGGTCACCAAGGAACTGCGCGGCCGCAACTTTACGGTCAAACAACCCGATCCCAAGACCGGCAAGATCGTCACTTGGCTGACCCCGCTGGCAGTGGCGCTGATCATGGTGGAAGTCGTCGACCTCGTGTTCGCGGTGGACTCGGTCCCGGCCGTCTTCGCCGTGACGCAGGACACCTTCATCGTCTACACCTCCAACATATTCGCCATCCTGGGCCTGCGCTCGCTGTATTTCGCGCTAGCCGCCGCGATGAACCGCTTTCGCTACCTGCAGGTGTCGCTGGCGATCATTCTGGTGCTGGTCGGTATCAAGATCTTTCTGGTGCCGCTGCATATCCACATCGACACGCTGCTCAGCCTCGTCGTGACGCTGGCCATTCTGGCCGGTGGTATCGCCTTCTCGCTGTGGAAGACCCGCAACGAGCCCGATATTGGCGCTGAGCAGCATCCGGAAACAGGGCAACTCGAACCCTGATGAGAGAAGAACACGGGCTGGCGGTAACGCCGGCCCGTTTTTTTTGGGACGTTCCTGACAGCACCTGTCAGCACGATCACGGCAAGGTGAGGCACACCTAAACGGAGTTCCCGCCATGTCCCTCATTGCCACCTGCCATTGCGGCGCAACGCGCATCGAACTACCGCACACCCCGGACAAAGCCGGCGAATGCAACTGCACCTTCTGCAGCCGCACCGGCGCAGTCTGGGGCTATTACAAGCCCGGCGAGCTCAACATCGCGTCGGATACCAGCGGCAAATTCTACTCAGCCAGCGGCTTCGGCAACGAGCACCACTTCTGCGCCAATTGCGGCATGCAGACCTGGGGCGTCTCGCCCGACTGGAGCTCAGCGTATAACGCCGACGGCACGCCAAAGGGCGAACCCGGCGCCATGCCGACGGGTCAAATTTTCGCAGTCAACCTGCGGCTGGTGGAGGATTTCGACTGGAGCACAGTCGAGGTTGAGAAGATGGATGGGCGGAATAGCTGGTAGGGAGAAGTAGGCGGGCACCAATGGCTCCCATCACCCCACCCGACCCCTCCGGGGCCACCCTCCCCATCGAGGGGAGGGAATTGATGGCTCAGCGGTCTGTGCTTATCCCTCCCCCTTGTGGGGAGGGTGGCCCCGGAGGGGTCGGGTGGGGGTCCTGCGCCTAGAGTTTGGCGCAATGCGTCACACCCGCCAATTGCTTTGGCGAAGATCGCTGAACTAATGTCCCTCAAATTCCATCAGTGCCGTCACTTCAATGCGCTCGCCCTTCAGCTTCGCGGCGCCACCGATCTCCGGCAAATCAATCACAAACGCCGCGTCGTCCACTGTCGCACCTGTCCTGCGCAGCAGGCTCACTGCCGCGAGCGCAGTGCCGCCCGTGGCGATGAGGTCATCGACCAGCAACACCTTGTCGCCAGCCTTCAGCACATCGGCATGGATCTCGATGGTGTCGACGCCATATTCAAGCGCGTAGTTCTGCCCGATGGTTTCGCCCGGCAGCTTGCCCTTCTTGCGGACGGGAATGAAGCCGACGCCCAGCGCGATCGCCACGCCGGCGCCAAAGATGAAGCCACGGGCCTCAATGCCGGCGACGTGGGTGATGCCCTTGCCGCGATATTGACTGGCGATGCGCTCGACGCTTTCCTTGAACCCTTCGGGGTTCTCGATCAGCGTGGTGATGTCACGAAACAGGATACCCTTCTTTGGATAGTCCGGAATCGTGCGCACGAGGGCCTTGAGGTCGAGCGGCATGGCATACCTTGAATGTAGGTCGATGAAAGTTTAGCGGAGGCGCTTACCGACCAAGTGGCGCGCGACAACGCCGGCATTGTAGGCGGCGCTGCGCGTAACGCTGATCACCGTATCTCGTGCTTTGGGATTGGTCGCGACAGCGGCGATACCCGCGCGTACCACCGGGTGGCGGCTTAGAGTGATGGCAGCACCGACGACCGTCACGGCAAGGCGAATGGCGGACATGTCGGCTCCCTCGGCGAGTGATTTGCGCTGCGTGAATATCACGGCGCGGCGCGGGAATGGCAATAGCTTGAAAGCTTAGTGACCGCACAAAGCGAAAGGGCCCACATGGGGCCCTTTCTAAATCTATCGTCCGGTATCCCTTCGAGCGTAGCTCTTCGGGCTAACTGCCTGAAAATGGGCCACCGGCGCGTTTTGGCCGCAGAGCCGCCGGCAGCTAGTGCTCGATACCCTGCCAGATGCGACGCTTGGTCATGTACATCAGTGCCGCAAAGCCAAACAGGAACAGCAGGACCACAAAGCCCGTCTGCTTGCGGCCTGCCAGGTGCGGCTCGGCTACCCACATCATGTAGGCGGCAACGTCATGCGAATATTGCTGCACGGTGAGTGGGACTTCGGCCTCGCCTTCGGCAACTTCATAAGAGACCTGGCCATCCTGAAGCGGAGGGGCCATGCCGATAGCGTGGCCGGGGAAGAAGTCGTTGTAATACTTGCCTTCGGGCAGCTCAAATGGCGTGCCATCGACATTGTGTGGCGCGCTCTCCGGCACTTCCTCGTGGTAGCCGTTCAGCAGCGCGTGGATATAGTCCGGGCCGCCTTCCGAATACCCGGTGAAGTAGTTGAACACCCAGAACGGGAAGGCGTCGGTAATGCCGCGAGCCTTGGCCAGCACCGAAAAGTCGGGCGGCAGCGAACCGCCGTTGGCGTCACGAGCATCCTGCTCGGTAGCGAAGGGACCTGGCCAACGATCGGCTGGCACGGCCTTGCGCACACCGCCGTCGGCAGTGGCATCGGCAACCTCATACTCGGCAGCCAGTGCCTTGACCTGCTCTTCCGAGAAGCTCGGGCCGCCCTCTTCCGCAAGATTGCGGAAGGAAAGGAGGCGCGCGCTATGGCAGCTGGAGCAGACTTCGCGGAATACCTGGAAGCCGCGCTGCAACTGGTTCTGGTCGTAAGTGCCGAAGATGCCGGCAAAGCTCCAGCTCTCTTTTTCGATATGCGGCGTCGAATGGTCCTGCGCAATCGCGGGGGCGGCAAGGCCTGCAAGCAGCGCCAGGGCAGCAAAGGCGGTCTTGAAGTTCATCATGGTTCCTTCCCCTTCCGTCAGGCGTGCGACTTGCTCAACACGCTCTCCGAGATGCTGGTCGGCAAGGGCCGAGGCTTCTCGATGCGGCTGAGGACAGGCAGAATGACGAGGAAGTGGATGAAGTAGTATGCGGTCGTGATCTTGGCGAGGATCACATAGATGCCCTCGGCCGGCGCGGCACCGAGATAGGTGAGCGCTATGAAGTTTACCACGAAGACCCAGTAGAACCACTTGAACATCGGCCGGAAATGGCCCGACCGTGTCTTGGCGGTATCCAGCCAGGGCAGGAAGAACAGGATGACGATCGAGCCACCAAAGAAGATGACGCCGAGGAGCTTGGAGTCGATGAACAGCAGGTTGAAGTCGATGGCGCGCAGGATGGCGTAGAACGGCAGGAAGTACCATTCAGGAACGATATGGGCCGGCGTAACCTGGCTGTTGAACTGGATGTAGTTATCCGGGTGACCCAGGATATCCGGAGCAAAGAAGGCGAACCAGGCGAACGGGATCAGGAACAGCACCATGCCGAACGCGTCCTTCATCGTATAGTACGGATGGAAGGGAAGCGTGTCGCGGTTGTCCTTGACGTCGATACCGACGGGATTGTTGTTGCCCGGAA
>JAQGKG010000061.1 GCA_028290245.1 Devosia sp.
CTCGTCGCCGAAAATGGCCAGATCATCGCCACCCGGCTCAAGCGCGAACTGCCCAATTCCGACGTCTTCTACGAAAAGCGCTACTTCACCGCCGGCCCGCTCGCCGACCCAGTTATGATCAAGGGCGTCCCAGTCGGCATTCCGATCTGCGAAGACATCTGGCACACCAGCGTCTGCGAACACCTAGCCATGCGCGGCGCCGAAATCATGCTCTGCCCCAACGGTTCGCCCTTTTGGACCGACAAGCAGCACGTCCGCAAGGAACTGGTCCGCGCCCGCGTCGCGGAAGACGATGTGCCCATGCTCTACCTCAACCAGGTCGGCGGCCAGGACGAACTGGTGTTCGACGGCGCCTCCTTCGCCATCGAGCCCGGCAATAAGCTGGTGTTCCAGGGCAAATCCTTCCAGACCGATTTCATCGTCTCCGACTGGGTGCGCGACGACAACGGCTGGACCTGCGCCAGCGGCGAAGTCACCGAACTGACCACCACCGACGAAGCGCCATGGCTCGCCTGCGTCCTCGGCCTGCGCGACTACGTCCTGAAAAACGGCTTCAAGCAGGTTGTGCTCGGCCTCTCCGGCGGCATCGATAGTGCCGTCGTGGCCGCCATGGCTGTAGATGCACTGGGCGCCGAAAACGTCCACTGTATCATGCTGCCCTATCGCTACACTTCCGACGCCAGCCTCAAGGACGCCAAGGACTGCGCCGAGCGTCTTGGCGTCCGCTACGACATCATCTCCATCGGCAATCCGGTCGATGACGCACTGCTCGAACTGGCACCCGTTTTCGGCGACCGCGCACCCGATCTCGCCGAAGAAAACATCCAGTCCCGCATGCGCGGCGTCGTGCTGATGGCCGTCTCAAACAAGCTCGGCTCCATGCTGCTGACGACCGGCAACAAGTCTGAAATGGGCGTCGGCTACGCCACCATCTATGGCGACATGAACGGCGGCTTCAATCCGCTCAAAGACATGTTCAAGATGGAGGTCTACCGCCTAGCCGCATGGCGCAACAGCCACGTCCCCGGCGACTGCAAAGGCCCGTCTGGCGAGGTCATCCCCCAGGCCATCATCGACAAGGCACCTAGCGCTGAGCTGCGCCCCAACCAGACCGACCAGGATAGCCTGCCGCCCTATCCGGTACTCGACGCCATCCTCAAGGGTATCGTCGAAGACGAACTCTCCATCGCCGAGATCGTCGCCATGGGCCACGATCCTGCGCTGGTCGAGCGCATCGAGCGTCTGCTCAATGTCGCCGAATACAAGCGCCGCCAGTCGGCACCGGGCCCCAAGCTCACCGTCAAGGCTTTCGGCCTCGGTCGCCGCTATCCCATCACCAATGGCTACAAAGACCGGATCATCGGATGACCAGTCCAAACGCTGTCACAGTACGCTGGGCGCCGTCCCCCACCGGCCGCATTCACCTCGGCAACGCCCGTCCGGCCCTGCTAAACTGGTTCTATGCCCGCCGCCACGGTGGCACTTACGTCCTGCGCATGGACGACACCGACCATGCCCGCTCCACCCGCGAATCCGCCGACGGAATCGAGGTCGATCTCGCCTGGCTCGGCATCACGCCAGACCTGCTGGTCCGCCAGTCGGAACGCACCGCGCTCTATGACGCCGCGGTCGAAACCCTGATCGCCGCCGGCCGTCTCTATCCCTGCTACGAGACCGAGGAAGAACTCGACCGCAAGCGCGCCCGCGCCCGCCTCCTCAACAAGCCCCCAATCTACGACCGCGCCGCCCTCAGCCTCACCGACGAGGACCGCGCCAAGTTCACCGCCGAAGGTCGCACGCCGCATTGGCGCTTCAAGCTCGATGGCCGCCCGGTGCAGTTCGACGACCTCATCAAGGGCCCGCAGACCGTCAACACCGCTTCGATGTCCGATCCGGTCCTCGTCCGCGGCGATGGCACCTACCTCTATACGCTGCCCTCCGTCGTCGACGACATCGACCTGGGCATCACCCACGTCATCCGCGGCGAAGACCACGTATCCAATACAGGCACCCAGATCGAGATATTCCAGGCGCTCGGCGGCACGGTTCCCGCCTTTGGCCACCACAACCTACTGACCGACGCCGAAGGGCAGGGCTTCTCTAAGCGCTTGGGCTCGCAGTCCGTCAGCGACTTCCGCGACGAGGGTTACGAGCCGATGGCCATCGCCATCATGGCCAGCCTCACCGGCACCAGCCTGCCGATCGAGACCTACGAAACCCTCGACGAAATCGCCAATAAGCTGGATTTCTCGATGATCTCGCACGGCTCAGCCCGCTTCGATCCGATCGAACTCGACAATCTCAACGCCCGCTTGGTGCACACCTTGCCCTACGAAGGCGCCGTCGGTCGTCTGTCCTCGCTGGGTCTCGAAGGCGAGGCCATGTGGCTGCTGCTGCGCGAAAACCTGCGCAAGTTCGGCGACATCGTAGAATTGGCCAAGCTCGTCACCGGCCCGGTGGAACCCGTCATCGCGGACGAAGATCGCGATTTCCTGGCGCTAGCCAAGGCCCTGCTGCCGCCCGAACCGTGGGACGAAACCACTTGGTCTCAGTGGACCGACGCGCTGAAAACCTCGACCGGACGCAAGGGCAAAGCCCTGTTCCTGCCGTTGCGAATGGCGCTGACCGGCCGCCACGATGGCCCTGAGCTTAAGTCCCTGCTTCCGCTGGTTGGGCGTACGGCGTGTCTGGACCGACTACCCTGACGATCCTTTTGCCGAACTGCACCAAGCGCAGCTCGGTCTCTGCCTCCGCCTGAGCCGGCCGCGTCACCGCTGTTTCGCCCGGACCAGCCGGACGCTTGCGCGGCAGTGGCACATCGACCAGATCTGCGGTTTGCACAGGCACTGGCGCCACGGCTTGCACCGGCGTGACGCCGCGCGGATCGCGTCTCGGCATGGGAATGCTGATGCCATTGACCTCAAGTATTGTCCGGGTCGATCCATCCGCCTCGGTGGCCACGCTCATCGTGCCCTGCGCAATCGCGGGCACCTTGCAATTGGCCGTTGCACTGGTGTCCAGCGTATTGCGATAGGCGAACGCACTCGGCAGCGCTGTATAAGGCTCGCCGAATTCGTTGCGCATCTGCTCCGGTTCCTGGCCCGGATTGTCATAGAAATACAGCCGCACCGGCGTCGTCGGACAACTTGCCTGGCATTGCTGAGCATCATTGCCGACATAATCGGGCAGGGTGGAATAACTGATCGGCCAGAAATAGCCGTCGGTCAGCCGCACGCAAACCGTCCGCACTGTCTGATAGCCCTGATTTCCCCAGTAGCCGCCGCCATCCACCATCTGCCCGTCGGAAAAATCGCCTTCCGAGGTGGTCCCGAAAATACGATCGAAAACCGACTGGCGTTCGTTGCTCATCGTTGCGCTGGAACCACTAGTGCCACAACCAAAACGAGCCATTTCCTGCAAAATCGCCTCGCGCTGGCCAGCAACCGCATTGGCCGTATCCACCTGCTGAGACACGCCCGCCGCAACTTCGCGCAGCCGCAACACTTCGCGCCCGATTTCCCGGCACTGCGGCGTTAATTGTACGCCAGCCCGCGCCGCATCGTTGCATCCGTCGCGCACATAACGGCTTTCCATGGTCTGCACGTCGCGCTGCGCCTGTTGTGCCGCCTGCGAATTGCCGCCCATCTGCCGGAAGTCGCCATTGCGATCGAACTGACGCAAGGCATTGTCGAGCTGCGCACACTGGGCCGCCTGCGCATAAGCGGAGTTCACGTCCAGGACGAGCAATATTGCCGCCAGCACCGTGAGTATAATGGCGCGTGTGCCGTAACTGCTCAAGCCGTCCTCGAATCCTGCTTCCGGCGCGACGCGCGCCGTTTCACGGGCCTTAAGACAACGCTAGGACCGTTGGCAACACTATAGTCGCGTCGTCCGCCCCGTGGTAGCGCTGCAAGGCCACACATGTTCGAGATTGTGCCCAGATGAAACTTGCAACGCTCCGCAATGGTCGCCCCGACGGCCAGCTCGTCGTCCTCGCCAATGACCTGTCGCGCTATGTTTCCGCCGGTCGTATCGCCCCCACCTTGCAGGCTGCGTTAGACGACTGGGAGGCCCACGAACCCTTGCTTTCCGCTCTTGCAGCCCAGCTCGATACGGGTGCTATTGCCGGCCAGCCCTTCGACGCCGATCTTGCCCTGGCGCCCCTGCCGCGCGCCTATCAGTGGATCGATGGCGCCGGCTATCTCAGCCACCTCGAACGCGTCCGCACCCTTAAGGGCAGCAAGGACGAAGAGCTGCAATCGACCCGTCCGCTGCTCTATCAGGGCGGCTCTGATTCGCTCTCCGCCCCGACGGATTCCATCCGCGTCACGGACCCAGATCTTGCCATCGACTTCGAGGCCGAAGTCGCCGTCATCATCGCCGCCGTTCCCATGGGCGCCACGCGCGAACAGGCGTCGGCCGCCATCCGCCTCGTTACCGTCTGCAACGACGTCTCGCTGCGCCGCCTCGTCGTCGATGACCTACAAAACGGCTTCGGTTTCTTCCACGCCAAGCCCTCCACCAGCTTCGCCCCTATCGTCGCGACGCCCGCCAGCCTTGGCGCTGCATGGCGCGAGAATCGCCTGCATCTGCCGCTGCGCATCGAGGTCAACGGCACGCTCTACGGCCAGCCCAATGCCGGCACCGACATGCACTTCGACTTCGCCGACCTGATCGTCGAAGCTGCCCGCACGCGTTCCCTCGGCTGTGGCACCATCGTCGGCGGCGGAACCGTCTCCAACCGGCATGACGAGAGCCTCCCCATCAAGTCCGACGGCATCGGTTTCGCTTGCATCGCCGAGGCTCGCACCGTCGAAAAACTAAAATACGGCCGCGCCCGCACGCCCTTCCTAAAGCCCGGCGACATCGTCCGCATCGGCGCCATGTCACCCGAAAAATCCGTCTTCGGCGACATCACCCAAAAGGTCGTGCTGGCCTGATCCTTCTTATCCCTCCCCTTGATGGGGAGGGTGGCCCCGAAGGGGTCGGCTGGGGTGACAGAAGCACCCACATCCACGATGTCATCCCGGCCTTGAGCCGGGACCCATCCCGAGATGGCCGTCCTGCCGCAAGGTGGTTCAATCGGTCTATTGGTTCCCGATTGAATCATCCGGCAAGCCGCTTCCACTAACGCCTTACAAAAATTGATAACATTCCCGTGTTGGCGTTGGGGCTGTCACAGACCCATGCCACTCTGGCTACGATGACTATAGCGCGTTGAGGGTGCACCTATGTCGATCAAGAAGATTACCGCTATGGCTATCGCTGGCCTGATGACGTTCGGCGCCGTTGCCGTCATGGCGCAAGATGCTTTCGTCGCTCCCGCCACCCCCGAAGAAGCGGTGGCTACCCGCAAGGCTCTGATGAAGCAAGACGGCGGTATCCTCCGCTCGGCCGGCCCACTCACTGGTGCCGAAGCCGTCACGGCGATGCAGACGCTCAAGGATAATTACAGCCATATCCCGGCTCTATTCCCCGAAGGCTCGATCGTCGGCGACAGTGAAGCCCTCCCGGCAATCTGGGAAAACTGGGAAGAATTCGTCGCCATCGCTAAGACTGGTGAAGACGCTGCAGCAGCGGGCCTTGTCGCAGCCGAAACGGGCGATACGGCAGGCTACGCCGCTGCTCTCAAGGCCATCGGCGGAACATGTGGCGCCTGCCACCAGCAGTTCCGCTCCTGAATTAAAGTTCGCCTCCAAAGCGATTGGCGGTCCACCGGGACCGCCTTTTTTCTTTTCAGCTTGCTTTCCACCCCCGCTGCCGCCAATCATGCGCCCATGAAGACCAGCATTATTCACCGCTGCATTATTACCTGCTAACCACTCGTTGGCGGCCGGTCTTCTTCACCCAATAATCCGATACTCGAAGAGCCGTCTGCCAGCGCAACTACGCATGGCCAGGGGACGGGATCCTATGACGACGCTGACGCTCTACAACACGCTGACACGCACCAAAGAGGCTTTCACGCCCATCGATGCGAACAATGTGCGCATGTATGTCTGCGGTCCGACGGTCTATGACTTCGCCCATATCGGCAACGCTCGCCCGGTCATCGTCTTCGACCTGCTGTTCCGCCTGCTGCGCCACACCTATGGCGCCGACCACGTCACTTATGTCCGCAACATCACCGACGTCGATGACAAGATCAACGCCCGCGCCCTGCGCGATTTCCCCGATCTGCCGCTCAACGAAGCCATCCGCCGCGTCACCGAAAAGACCGAAAAGCAATTCCTCTCCGACGCCACGGCGCTCGGCTCGCTCGAACCCACGATCCAACCCCGCGCCACCGACAACATCGAGCAGATGCAGGTGCTGATCCGCGACCTCATCGCCAACAACCACGCCTACAACGCCTCCGGCGAAGTGCTGTTCGACGTAAAATCCATGCCCGACTACGGCCAGCTTTCCGGCCGCAACCTCGACGACAACCTCGCTGGCGCTCGCATTGCCGTCGAAGCCCACAAGAAGAACCCGGCCGATTTTGTGCTCTGGAAACAGTCCTCGGCTACCGAACCGGGCTGGGACAGCCCATGGGGTCGTGGCCGCCCCGGCTGGCATATCGAATGCTCGGCCATGTCCGAGCGCTATCTCGGCCAAACCTTCGACATCCACGGCGGCGGCCTCGACTTGATCTTCCCGCACCACGAAAACGAAATCGCCCAGTCCCGCTGCGCCCATGGCACAGGCGCCATGGCCAACGTCTGGATGCACAACGGCTTCCTTCAGGTCGAAGGCCAGAAAATGTCCAAGAGCCTGGGCAATTTCGTCACCATCAACGAACTGCTCGAAACCGGCGCCATGGGCGGCCGCGCCTGGATCGGCGACGTCCTGCGCCTCGCCATGCTGATGACCCATTACCGCGAACCCATCGATTTCTCGGTCAAGCGCCTCGAAGAAGCCGAAGCCAAGCTGCGCGACTGGCAACGCGCCGCCCGCTGGGCCGAACTCAATGATGGTGACGCCCCCGACGCCTCAGTTATCAAGGAACTCGACGATGACCTCAATTTCCACCGCGCCATCGTCGCCCTCGTTTTCATCGCCTAAAAAGCCAACCGCGA
>JAQGKG010000133.1 GCA_028290245.1 Devosia sp.
ATGAACGAGGATGGCACTGGATTTGTACCGCATGTGCAGGCCTGTTATCTCGACGTCGAAGAGGGCCGCAGGATTGTTTTCACCAATGCCCTGACGGGTGGGTGGCGACCGGCGGAGCAGCCGTTCATTACGGCGGTGATTACTATGGATGACCACGACGAGGGCACGGCGTATCGCGCGGTGGTGATGCACAAATCTGCGGAAGTCAGGGGAATGCATCTGGATGCAGGGTTTTATGAAGGCTGGGGGACCGCCGCGGCGCAGTTGGCGGCGTTGGTCATGCGGTAGACGGCGGCGCGGATGAGCCGCGCCGCCGTTGTCGGTCAGTCCAGTTGGCCAGCCACGCGATTGCCGCCGAACGTGCTGTATTGGCGGACCCCCGGGGTGAACAGGGTATAGAGCATGCGGGGATTTTGACCGCTCACCGTGTCCAGAGCCATCTGGTGCTCGGGGCCGATGACCAGATCCAGTGCGGCCACATTGTCGTGCACCTGGGCGACGCGGCTTACCCCCATCAGCGTAGACGCAACGGCGCGGCGACCCATCACCCAGGCGAGGGCCATGCGCGCCGGAGTCTGCCCTGCCTCTGCGGCGACACGGCGCAGAACATCGAGAACGGCCCAATTCTGTTCGGTAAACAGCGTATCGCCAAAAGGATTGGCGCCGTCCAGGCGCTTGTCATCGTCGGAGCGCTGCTGGTCTGCGGCGGCGGCGTCGGGGGGCAGACCACCGGCCCGCGATCCCGCCGCCTCCACGGTCGCGCGGTCATATTTGCCGGTCAGCAGGCCGGAGGCCAACGGCCCCCACGACACCACCCCGAGGCCGGAAGCGACGGCGAGCGGCACGTGCTCGTCTTCGATGTCCCGGTTGGCCAGCGAATAGAAATATTGCAGCGCGATCGGCGCCGACAGGCCGTGGGCCTTGGCGAGAGTCACCAGTTGGGCCACATACCAGGCGGGGCTGTTGGAGAGACCCCAATAGCGGATTTTCCCGGCACGCACGAGGCTGGCCATGGTTTGTAGCAGTTCCTCGGCCGGGGTCACGCCATCCCAGACATGGATCCAGTACAGATCAACATGATCGGTGCCGAGCCGCCGCAGCGATCCTTCCAGCGCGGTATAAATGTGCCGACTGCCATTGCCGCCTGAATGGAGCTGATTGCCGGCCGCAAAGCCGGACTTGGTGGCAATGACCATCTGGTCGCGCAGGCCACGCTCGGCAATGAACTTGCCCAGCATCTGCTCGCTCAACCCGCCCGAATAGACATCGGCCGTGTCGAGGAAGTTGCCGCCGAGATCGACATAGGCGTTGAACACCGCGCGGGCATCGGCTTCGCCCATGCCCCAACGGGCCATGCCAAAAGTCATGGCACCCAACGCAAGCGGACTGACGACGAGACCGGAGCGGCCCAGAGTTCGATAGGCAGTAAGCGACATGGTCCTACTTTCATATTGATCGATATGAAAGACGTATAGGCCTTGCGAGGGTGGGTCAATAGTTTCATATTGAGCATTATGGAAACCGCTATCGCAGGCAAGAAAATTGGCCGACCGCTGTCTTTCGATCGGGACGCAGCCCTCTATCAGGCCATGCTGCTGTTTTGGCGGCACGGCTATGAAGGCACCTCGCTGAGCGAGCTGACCTCCGCCATGGCCGTCACGCCACCGAGCATTTACGCGGCGTTCGGCGACAAGAAGCGGCTGTTTCTTGAAGCGGTGAGGCTTTATCTTTCGGGCCCGACGACCAGTGCCCAGTTGATTGCGCAAGCCGAGACTGCGCGAGCTGCCGCAATGGCAATGCTGGAGACTTCGGCCATCGGCTTTACCGGTGAGGCGACACCGGCGGGTTGCCTGCTGGCGAGTTCGACGATCAGTTGCTCGGCGGCGGCGGCGGATGTGCAGGCGGAGTTGAGTGGAATTCGGCTTGAAATAGAGGCTGATCTTACAGCCAAGATTGCCGATGATGTGGCAGCGGGCCGCTTGGCGGCGGACGTCGATGCCGCCGGACTTGCCGGGCATGTGATGGCTGTTATCCAAGGCATGTCTACGCTGGCCAGAGATGGGGCCGGGCGCGACAAGCTGCTTGGAATTGCCCGGGTGGCGATGGCTGGGTGGCCGCCTGCGACGTAGACCTGACGCAAGCGGCGGGATGCCTTGGCTACATGTCCACCAGCGGTATGAACCCGCCATAGATGGTTCGTTTGCCGTCCCAAATGTCTGGGTTTGGAGCCATCCGCGGGTCTTTCATCAGCGCACCCCAAGCGGTGTCACGCACCTCTTTGGAGGTCCATTCGACAAACGAAAAGCTGATGGTTTCTCCGTCCTTGCAGTCCACTGCGCGCTGAAAATCGGTAGTTTTGCCAGGGGGCACATCGTCGCCCCAAGCGTCGAGCACCCGCGATGCACCATGCTCGATCATCAGCGGCGCCAGTTGTATAGCGAGGTCCCGAAAAGCTTCTTTGTTTGCCAGCGGCACCGGCGAAATCATGCCGTCGACGTAACCGGGTTTGCCATTGCGGCCGGTGTCGTTCAGTGTTTCGAAGCCGCCGTAAATCATGCGCTTGGCA
>JAQGKG010000148.1 GCA_028290245.1 Devosia sp.
CAGCGCAATGCCACCCTGCGCCGTCTCCAAACCCAAGGGCAAATTCGTGCCGAACGCCGCCTGCCAAAGCTCCGAGGCGGGAGTGGACGAGAACCCTGGGTTCGCCGCGATAAACGCCGCTACCTGGTCGTCATTCTCCTCGGGCAGGATCGAGCAGGTGATATAAACCAGCGTGCCGCCTGGCTTCAGGAAGCGCTGTGCTTCGACAAGCAGCGCTGCCTGCTCCCCAATGCGCTGCGCCAACAATTCCGGCGTCAGCTTCCACTTCGTATCAGGCCGACGCCGCCACGTGCCCGTGCCGGTGCAGGGCGCGTCGATCACCACGCGATCCATCTTGCCCAATAGGTCATCCAGCGCATCGGGCTGCGGCGCCCGCACCTGCACATTACGTGCACCATTGCGCTTCAGCCGATCATAAATTGGTGCCAGCCGGTTGCGGTCGCTGTCATAGGCAAAAATTTGGCCCTTGTTCATCATCGCCGCTGCCAGCGCCAAGGTCTTGCCACCAGCGCCCGCACACAGGTCCAGCACCTGTTCGCCCGGCCGAGCGCCCGCCAGTGCTGCCACGATCTGGCTGCCCTGATCCTGCACCTCGAACCAACCCTTGAGGTAGCCCTCGTCGGTCGTAACATTCGGTGTCCGCGCGTCGCCCGGCCCAGCCGGCATGGTTACACCAACAGGCGAAGTGGCCGTCTCGGCCGGGGTGAACCGGCTCAGCGACTTCATCACCCGCTCGCGCGAGGATTTCAGCGTGTTAACCCGCAAATCCAGCGATGGCCGCCCGGCCATGTCCTGCCCTTCGGCGATCCAGTTATCGCCAAAGCCACGCTCCAGCGAAGGCGCCAGCCACTCCGGCACATCGGCCATAACGAACCCTGCAGTGTCATCGGGCAATTCGCCAACGACACGCGCCAGCTCATCTTCGCTCAAAGCCTCGGGCCCATGGCTGTCCGCGCCAAAGCTCTCGCTCAGAGCCGCCGCGTCCAGTTTCCAGTCCCGCACTGCCACAGCGAGCACCAGCGAGCGCGGACTATCATTGCCCATCAGCGCCGCATGCGATGCTCGGCGCCGCAGCGCGTCATAAACCAGGTTGCCAATAGCCGCGCGATCGCCTGCACCCGCGAAACGGTTATTGAGCCCCCACGCCTTCAGCGCTTCCGAAACCGGGCGCTTGCGGGTTTCCACATCGGTCAACACATCAATGGCGGCAGACAGACGACCGGGAAGGCGCATTAGATACTCGGGGCTAGAACAATTCGAAGCACGAGCCATACCCACAGAAGGCCCAGCACCACAAGGCCCGCACTATACAGCCCGAAGCGTCGATACAGGTGATTGCTGGTGACATGGATGCCCGCGTGGGCATATCGCAGCACCACGAACAGGGCGGCGAGGATGACCTCGACCCAGCCCGTGCCACCTGTCCACAGCGACAGCAGAACCACCACATAAAACAGCACTGGCAACTGGAACTGGTTGTCGAAATTGTTCGACAGCAGCCGTGCCTGCAGCGGATAGGCCTGCCGATCGACGGCGATATCTTCCATGGCGATCTCGCCGCGCCTGATGCGAGGTACGCGCTCCATGCCCATCCACACCAGGATGCTCACGGTCAGCAGCGCCTGCGCGGCGACCTCGATGATCAGCAGTTTCTCCACCAGTGACATCTTCACGCTTCCCTTGAACTATTGAAAGACCCGCCAAGCCTCGGCGACGACTCTGGAATACGCGCCCACAACAACGCGACATATTTTCCACACCCATGGCGCAACCAAGTCCTTTGCCGCTATATTGTTCCGGCTTAAGCGACCCGATGCTGATTGCGGGGCCGCATTCCCATGAAAACACCTTGTACGTAGAAATTTTGATCGTCGTCGTCCTGACCATCGTCAACGGCCTGTTGGCAATGTCGGAACTGGCAGTCGTCTCCGCGCGTCCCGCCCGTCTTCGCATCATGGCGGAGCAGGGCAACCACGGAGCAGCCACGGCAATTAAACTCGCCGAAGATCCCGGCAAGTTTTTGTCCTCCGTCCAGATTGGTATCACGCTCGTCGGCATTCTGTCGGGCGCCTTTTCTGGCGCGACGCTTGGCCTGCGGCTGACCACCTGGCTCGAATCGGTCGGCGTCTCCGACAATATTGCCGACGTTCTCGGCGTTGGCGTCGTCGTTGTTCTCATCACCTATATCTCGCTGATTTTGGGGGAACTGGTCCCCAAGCAGATCGCTTTGCGTGACGCGGAGGGTGTCGCGTCGCGCGTTGCGCCCGCCATGCGGATCGTCGCCATCGTCGGCTCCCCAATCGTTTGGGTGCTCGATGTTTCCGGCAAGCTGGTGCTGCGACTTCTCGGACAGGCCGGTGAATCCGAGGAAAAGGTGACCGAAGAAGAGGTCAAGACCATCATTGAGGAAGCCACCACGGCCGGCGTCTTCGAACGCGATGAGCACTCGATGATCTCGGGCGTCATGCGCCTTGCCGATCGCTCGGCCCGCGGCCTGATGACACCACGCCTCGACGTCGATGTGGTCGATCTTAGCGACGACGGCGACGAAATCCGTCGCACCATTCTCAGCACGCACCGCTCGCGCCTGTTGGTTCAAGACGGCGATGCCGATTCCATCATTGGCGTGGTGGCCATCAAGGACATCATCAGTGTCTTTGCCAATGGCCAGCCGCTCGATGTCCGCAAGTTCGTCCAACCGGTACCGGTCGTGATGGAGCATGCCGATGCCCTCGACGTCGTCCGCGCCATCCGCAACTCTACCGTCCACATGGCGCTGGTGGTCGATGAATACGGCCACTTCGAAGGCATCGTCACCTCGGGCGACATCCTCGAAGTCATCACCGGCGTATTCCAGGAAGAAACTGGCGATGACCCGGCCCTGGTCAAGCGCGAAGACGGCTCCTACCTCGTCGCCGGCTGGATGCCCGTCGACGAATTCGGTGACAAGCTCAAGATCGCCATCCCACGCGACGCAAAATACGAAACCGTCGCCGGCTACGTTCTGTCCATCATCAATCGCCTGCCCAACGTCGGCGAAACCTTCGAGCACAACGGCTGGAAGTTCGAAGTCGTCGACCTTGACGGCCGCCGCATTGACAAGGTGCTGATGACGAAGCTGGGCTTATAGCCGGCCAAAGGCAAAATCGCTCCAGTGGAGCGATTTTAGGCTAGAAGGCCTTGAGGGCTACGCCCGAATGGCCCAGACGTCCCCCATACGCGATCTGCACCTCCCCCTCGATGGGGAGGCTGGGTGGGGGTGTGAGAGCCCCGATATATGGGCCAAAACTCCCCCTCCCTTGATCCCTCAAGGCGGAGGGTGTCGACTACGACATCCTAGGTTCTAAAGCCTCATCCCAAACCAAACAGTCCTACCAATAGTCTGCAGTGGCTCAAACCCACTCTTGGTCCAAAACGCCACGCCACCAGCGTTCTTGGCATTGGCCCCAAGGTGAATACCACGCACTCCAGCCGCCCTGGCCTGATCGACCCACAGCCGTAACAACCCCGAACCGACTCGTTGCCCGCGTAAGCGCGGCAGCAGGTTCATATGGATGTGCGCGGGATAACTGGCCACGATATCCGAAGGATTAGCACCCGGCTCATTGATCGCCGCAACCCGCATGCGATCTGTCGCGGTCAAGCTGTCCAACGCAACCTCTGCATAGTGAGCGCGCAACGGCGGCCACCACTCGCGCTCCAGCCGCGCCTCGAACGCCGCGGTATCATGCGTCCCGACCACATAGCCGGCCACACCCTCGTCATCCTCGGCCACGAACACATGCTCCGGCTCCAAGACCCCATAGGGCGCCGCATACAGCTGGCCAATCACCTTACGGTCATTGTGCAGCGGCGATGCGTTCTGTCCGGAATCGCCAGTGACGATGCAAATCTCGTACAGCGCCTCGAGATCGCTCTCGCGATAGGGCCGCAGCACGACCATCAGATGTCTTCGAAGGCGCCGGTTGCCATGTCGAACAGTCGGCCGGTCTCCTTGAGCGAAGGGCTCAGCATGTCGATCAGCTTTGGCGCGATATCACCGGGCTTGGGCAGCGTATCCGGGTTTTCGCCCGGCATCGCCTTGGCGCGCATCGCGGTGCGCACAGCGCCGGGATAGAATACGTTGACCTTCACCTTGGTCTGGTTGACCTCGCCGGCGTAGGACTTGACCATGGCATCGACCGCCGCCTTGCTGGCGGCGTACAGCCCCCAGAACGGCTTGGCCGACCGTGCCGCAGCAGACGAAACGAACACTGCCCGGCCAGCAGTCGATTGGCGCAGCAACAGGTCTGTCGCGCGCAACAGGCGGTAGTTGGCCGTCACGTTGACCGCCATCACCTTCTCGAAGTCTTCCGGCTTCACATGGGGCAGGGGGCTGAGCACGCCGAGCTGGCCGGCATTGGCCACGAGGCCATCCAGCGCGCCCCAGCGTTCGAAAATCGCCGCGCCCAGCCGGTCGATCGCATCGCCATCGCGCAGATCCAGCGGCACCAACGTTGCCGACGAGCCGAGATCCTGGATTTCGTCATCCAGCTCTTCGAGGCCTCCGACGGTACGGGCAACCGCAACCACATGCGCGCCGCGTCGCGCCGCTTCCAGCGCTGCTGCATAGCCAATGCCCCGCGAGGCACCTGTGACGAGGACGACCTTGCCGGCCAGATCCTGTATTCCAGCCATTAACCGGCCTCTTTAAGCAGGGAGATATTCTTCGGCTCGTTCTTGGTCCGGCCATTCAGATCGGTCAACTGCGTCGGATAGTCGCCCGTGAAATAGTGGTCAGTAAATTGCGGCGCCAACGGGTTGCGCTTCTCGCCACCGACGGCCTCATACAGCCCGTCGATCGACAGGAATGCCAGTGAATCCGCCCCGATGAACTTGCACATCGATTCGAGCGTGGCATGCTGGTTGGCCAGCAGTTTTTCCGGATCCGGCGTGTCGATGCCGTAATAATCCGAATAGTAGATCATCGGGCTGGCGACGCGGATATGCACTTCTGTAGCGCCCGCCTCGCGGATCATCTGCACAATCTTGAGCGACGTTGTCCCACGCACGATGGAATCATCGATCAGCACCACGCGCTTGCCGGCGATCTCGGCGCGATTGGCCGAATGCTTGAGCTTGACGCCAAAGGCCCGGATCGACTGGGTCGGCTCGATGAAGGTGCGGCCCACATAGTGGTTGCGGATGATGCCCAGCTCGAACGGAATCCCGCTGGCCTGCGCATAACCGATGGCCGCCGGTGTGCCACCATCGGGCACCGGCACCACCACGTCAGCTTCGACCGGAGCCTCACGAGCCAGGTTCATGCCAGACCGCTTGCGCGCCGCATAAACGCTACGGCCAGCCACCACCGAATCTGGACGGGCGAAATACACATATTCGAACAGGCAGGGACGCTCAGGTTCCGGCCGCGCCGCCTTGCGCGCCTCGATGCTGATCGAGCCATCGGGCTGCAACTCGCAGATGACCACTTCGCCATTTTCCACGTCGCGGATGTATTTCGCGCCGATCATGTCCAGCGCGCAGGTCTCGGAGCAGAAAATCGGCTTGCCGTCGAGTTCGCCCATCACCAGCGGACGGATGCCGATCGGATCGCGCGCTGCGATCAGCTTGGTGCGTGTCACTGCCAGCATGGCATAACCGCCTTCCATCTGGCGGATGGCGTCGATGAAGCGGTCGGTGCTGGACGAGTGGCGCGAGCGCGCGATCAAATGCAGCACGACCTCAGTGTCGGATGTCGATTGGCAGATGGCGCCTGTGGCGATGATTTGGCGGCGCAGCGTCAGGCCATTGGTGAAATTGCCGTTGTGCGCAATGGCGATGCCGCCGGCTTCGAGCTCGGCAAATAGCGGCTGCACGTTCCGAAGCGCCACTTCGCCGGTGGTTGAATAGCGGGTATGGCCGATGGCGATAGAGCCGGGCAGCTTGGCCAGCAGGGCAGGGTCGGTATAGTGGTCGCCCACTAGGCCCATGCGCTTTTCGGTGTAGAACTGGCGGCCGTCGAAACTGACGATGCCGGCCGCTTCCTGGCCGCGATGCTGTAGCGCATGCAGGCCAAGCGCCGTTAGCGTCGACGCATCGCTATGCCCCAAAATGCCAAACACGCCGCACTCTTCATGCAGCGTGTCGTCGTCAATGCTGAAATCGTCATCGCTGGGATGGTTCACGGGGCTCTCCATGCCAATGCTGCTTGACTGCGTTCGCCAAAGGCGACGGACAAATTGGGTGTTCCCACGCCATAGCCCATTTTGGCTGCCCAGACCAATGCCGAACAAAGCGGTCAGGGTTGTGGCGAGCGCGACGCGCTCACCTTTAAATGATCAAACCTGCGGCACGACCGGCGTTGCAGGAGTCGTGACCGGCGCAGTCGGAGCTGGCCTGCCGTCCTCGGTCGCGTCGGTGCCTTCTTCGACTGGGGCAGGCGGCGCATCCGGGTCCTCGGCAAGGCCGGTACCCCCCTTGAGCATGTCGGTGACCTGTTGCTCGAGGCCTTCTGGCAGCATTGAAATCAGCGTCTGGCCCATGCTGCGCAGGTGCGGCAGCGACTGCGATTGCTCAGCCCAGGTCGGCAGGTTGTTTGGCAGCAACCAGGTGCCGAAAATGGTGATGACGATGGCGATCAACACACCGCGCAACACGCCGAACACGAAGCCCAGCGTCCGGTCGATCGGCCCGACGCGGCTGTCCACCACAAAATCGGCGATTCGCATGGTCAGCAAATGCAGCACGATCAACGCGACGATGAAGGTTACAACCACGGTGGCGATATCGGCCACAATGGCTTCGTCGATATACTGCCGCGCGATTTCCGGATGATACTGCCACATATAAATGGCGATAGCCGCAGAGCCGGCCCAGGTCGCTAGCGAAAGCACTTCGCGGGTAAGGCCACGGGCGGTTGCAAGGATTGCTGAGATCAGTACCAGCACACCCACACCAACGTCGAACGCTGTCAGCATATGTCTTCGCCTAGCTCCAGTTGCCGCCCCGGCATGAGAAGCTTCGTTTAACCGCTTTGTAAGCCAATGCCAAGACCGCTACGGCGCGCTCGCTATGATCTCCAAAGAAACCGTAAACTTGGTCTAGGTTTTCGTGTGGGACGCCCGGCTTCCAGCCACTAGCCCAAGGCGACGAAGCGGCAATTGGGCTTAAGAGCAAGGTGGCTTCAGCGGGTTTCGCCGATGCGCATACTCGAACTGGACAAGCCGCAGTAATATTACACAAACCATGCAGCTACCGGCAGCCCAGGGCATTGTTTGGGCGATAAGGATAGAACATGCCCGAATGGTCGCCAGATCCATACATCATCGCGCTTACGGGCGCTGGAGTTCTCATAGCGCTGGTGGCTTGGCTTCCGCTGGCCCTGCGACGTTTGCCACTATCGTTGCCG
>JAQGKG010000153.1 GCA_028290245.1 Devosia sp.
GTCGCTTTGCCAGCGCCTCGCTCTGGTCGCGCGTAATCACCAGCAGCGGGCTTTCGTTCTTTTCCTTGTCCCAGATCTGCGCATAGGCATGGCCGCTCTTTTGCGGCCGCACCGTCAAAATCACCAGATTGAGGATCGGCCACCATAGCCACCGCGGCGTCTCGATGACACGCTTATCGCTGAGAAATTCCTTGAGATAGCGCCGCACGCTCCAATAATCGGTCGCGTCGGGCGTGCCCAGATTAAGCAGCACCACCCCGATTTTCTGTGGCAACACGGCAGGATGATCGGGCGGAAGATGTGCGGACATGAGGGCGCCAGTTTGGAGGGATTCTAGGCTGGCCGCACCATAACCCCTCCGCAATCATCCGCAAGGCGGCGATGGGTCGCGCCAGTTGATGTGATCCAGCCCGCAAACCTTGCCCTACAAACTCGCAATCACCAGCAGCACGCCAAAGCACAACACCCCGACCGCCGCCAGCAGTTCGACCCACCAAACGACTGCCGCCGTTACCGGATTGTCCGCCCCGCCGATCCGCCGCGCCAGCCCCTTAGCCGTCACCGCAATCGTCGCCAGCAGTGACACCGTGATCGCCGTCCCCAGCCCCATCAGCAGCACCGCCGCAATGCCCGCCAGCAACACACCCTGCGACAGCGCAAACACCAGCACCACCAGTGCCCCCGAACACGGCCGCATGCCCACCGCCAGCACCACGCCAAGCTGCTCGCGCAAACTGCCCGTGGTCGCCTGCGGCCTCACCACATGCGCATGCCCATGATCGTCATGGTCGTGATCGTCGTGGTGGCCATGATCATGCCCCGCATGCTCGTGTCCGTGATCATGCCCCTCATGGCCATGCAGATGCCCATGCGCTTTGTGCGCCATGTCCTCATGCTGGTGACTATGCCCCCAGCCATACACCTTGCGCGCCACCAGCCACAGGCCAAGCAGCGCCACCAGCGCATAGGATGCGATACCGATCCAGTTCGCCATGTCGCCCATGGCAATGCTGGTCATCCCCAGCACGCCTGCTGCGATCATCACGAACACGATCGCCACCACCGACTGCAGCAGCGCCGAGATCGCGCTCAACATCACGCCGCGCCGCAGCTGCGTTTCATTGGCCAGCATATACGACGAAATCACCACTTTGCCGTGGCCCGGCCCTGCCGCATGAAACACGCCATACAGAAAGCTCAGGCCACCGAGCAACCAGAACGCCGTCCAGTCCTGCTTCAGCGATCCCAGCGCTGCATTCATCGCCATGTAGAAATCGCGCTGCTGCGTCTGCAGCCAGCCAAAAAACCCGGTGCGCGGCAGGTTCAGCCCCGGCTCTGGCGGCGGCCCGCCAAACGGCAGCACCGCGCGCGCCTCAGCCACCTGGTTCACCGCATCCAGCGCATTGGTCGCGTCGACATGTGGTGCCGCTGGCAGGCTGCCGTCGCAACCGACGACGATCAGCCCCTGGGTTCCGCGCATCGCGGCAGCGAGGTCGGGCGGCAGTTCCGTCACCTCCGTGCCCAGCGCATAGAGCCGGCTCTGCAGCTCGTCGCTCATCTCCTTGGGCGGATCGAGCCGCACGCCGCAGGCAGCCGGCGCGTTCTCCAGCGTCACGTCCTCAACGCCGGCAAAGCCGATGGCGACATAATATTCGGGGTCATAAACGCCCAACTCGAACCCGGCACCCACCGGCCGTGGCGCATTGGCCTTCAGCGAATAGGACAGCGTCGTGCGCTCACCCTCATAGACCATGCGCTGGTCGCCGACCGGCGTGAAGCTCATCAGATCGTCCGCCGACCCGGCAAAGGTATAAAAGCCAAATTCGGCCAGCCCGGTCATGTTTTCGTCGGCCAGTGGCTGCAATTCCTCCGGGCTAGTCACCCGGTCGCCATTGGTATCGAGCCCCTGCACCACCCAGGCCGAAAACGCCCGGTCAAAGGTCCACTCATTCTTGAGACCGATCACCGCCCCGGCATCATCGAACACCACGGTAACCTTGGCATCGACCAATATATGCGGATGCGCCATCGCTGGCAGCGTTAGCGCCAACAGGCCAAATACCGCGGCCGATAGCCGACGTCCTATACCGCGAATACTCAAACCATGCCCCGGTTTATTCAGTGAATTGGATGCGTCGCAAACCACTCGACCAGATGATCTATCAAGGCACGCACCTTCCCAGCCAGATGCCGCCGATGCGGGTAGACTGCCTGCAGCGTCTGCCCTGTCGGCAAAAAATTAGCCAGCACTGCGACCAGTTCGCCCCGGGCCACAGCCGGTTCCGCCAGATAGGATGGCAATACGACAAATCCGAGGCCCATGATCGCCGCCGTCCGCGCCGCCAGCGGTGAATTGACTCGCAGCGGCCCATTCACCGGCACCGAGATAGTCTTGCCATCTTCGACGAACCGCCAGTTCGACTGGCCCTGCAGGTTTACGTCGATGATGCAGGGCAACTGCCGCAGGTCTTCGGGATGCTTGGGCGTGCCATGCTGCTTCAGCAACTCCGGCGCTGCGCCGACCACCACATGCATGTCGGCAATCTTGCGCGCAATCAGCGACGAGTCCGCAAGCGTCGAAATCCGCAGCGCCACGTCGATGCCTTCGTCCACCAGGTCGACGTAACGATCCTCCAGCCGCAGGTCCAACGTCACCTTCGGATACTTCTTGAGATACTCGTAAATCGCCGGCGCCAGCGTCGTTTCGCCGAAATTGCGCGGCGCGGAAACCCGCAGCATGCCGCGGGGCTCTGCCGTCTGGTCGGTGATGGTGGCGTCGAGATCGTCCAGCTGCTGCAGCAGTGCGCTGGCTTCTCGGTAATAAGCCTCGCCCGCCTCGGTCAGGCTTAGCTTGCGCGTAGTGCGGTTCATCAGCCGCACGCCAAGATAATCTTCGAGATCGGTCACATACTTGCTGAGCAGCGCCTTGGATCGTCCATGCTGCCGCGCAGCCGCCGAAAACCCTCCGGAATCAAACACTTGAACGAATGCACGTATCCGGGCGAGGTCCTGCGTCATGGCGTTCCGTTCACGATATCATCGTAATAAGTGCATAACTTATATGCTTGAGCTGAACAACATCGTGACTTCATCCCTCCACGATTAACGATAGGATGGGATGGTATTCGACGCGCCTAAGGAGTTCGGACTATTTTCCCACCCATGGCCAGACCCTCATCCCGTTCAACGCTCTACAGGCTCATCGAAGCCGGGCAACTCGCGCATCAGGCGCTGTTGCAGCCATTGCTGGAACGCGGCCTTGAACCCGGTGACGACGCCATCCTGTTCGAGCTTGGTCGTGCCGGCACCACCGAGATCGAATTGGCGGCTGAACTCGGCCTGACCGAAATATCGCTGACCACCCGCCTGTCGCGCCTGCTCGACCGTGGCCTCGTCACCCGACAGGCCGTCGGTCCCGAGCTGGCGTCCGGCGTTGCTCTCACCGAACGGGGCACCCGCATTCGCAATGGTCTGGCGGAACATTGGGCCCAACTCGAGGAAGCCCTGATGGGCGAACTCAAGCCCAAGCAGCGCAAGAAACTGGGCGAGCGCCTCAAGCGTTTCGTCGATCTGTTGCACCTGTGAATTAATTCTGAACAAACCTGAAGAAAGCATTCAGGTGCCGTTCATCGGGGGAATGGTTATCTCCACATCACAGGCAGCAATGCCCAACAGATGAAGGAGATCAACATGGATTTCAGCAAGAAAATCATGGCAGGCGGTCTGGCAACCTTGGCGCTTCTGGCGACAGCCGGCGCCGCTTTCGCCGCTCCGGCCTATGCCACCGGCAATGTCAACGTGCGGTCGGGTCCGGGCACTGGCTTCAGCCAGGTCGACGTCTTGCGTCGCGGCGAACAGGTCGACGTCGTGCAATGCCGTGGCAGTTGGTGCTTCATTGAAAAGCGCGGCCCCGATGGCTGGGTTGCTGCCAATTATCTCGAACGTGGCGGCCGCCCCGGCGGCGGTTGGGATAATGGCCCAGGCTGGGACAATGGTCCGGGCTGGGATAACGGCCCCGGCTGGAACAATCCGCGCCCACCGCGTCCGCCACACTGGAACCCACGTCCACCACGCCCACAGCCCCAGCCTTGGCCCGGCTATGATAACGGCTACAACCCCGGCTATCCCGGCTACAACAATGGCGGCGGCAGCGTCTGCTTCAATGGCCCCAACGGCTACTTCTGCGCCGGCAACTAATCTGACTTCAGCGCCGCCCTTCGGGGCGGCGTTTCTATTTGACCGGCTCATCAAGGTCGCCTGTGATCCTTTCGCTGCAATGATGCGTATAGTTCACATCATTCCGGCGTGGAGCCACTACCGTGACCAAATACCTGATCCTTTACGCAGCGGCCGCCGTGATCTTTTTCCCACTGGATTTCGTCTGGCTCTCCACCATGGGCAAGACGTTCTACCAAAAGGAAATGGGCAGCCTGCTGCTGCCAAACCCCAATCTGGTCATCGCCGGCCTGTTCTATCTGGCCTATCTCGTTGGCGTCGTCGTCCTGGTCACCGCCCCCGCCGAAGGCGATGTGGTCAAGGCCCTGATCTACGGCG
>JAQGKG010000169.1 GCA_028290245.1 Devosia sp.
AGTATTGGTTGCAAACAGGCCATCGGGGAAACCCGGCGTTCCGGGAGGCGCCAGCATGATCGTGTCGTTATCCACATCATTGCTATAAACCGGTGTCAGCAACCGTGGGAAAATCTGGTCGGCGGCACCAGCCTGGCTTTGGCCGGGCAACAGGTGGTTATTGCTGCCATCCACTGTGCGCAGCCCGATCGGCAGCAGTGACGCGTCCTGTCCGATGATATCGATCAGGCTTTCACCGGCGACATTGCGCTCGGCAACCTTGATCTGCTCGAGGATCTTGTTCAGGTCGCCCAGGTCGACGACAAAACTCGTTTCGTACGTTGCCATAACTCACTCTCCCAAGCGCCGGGTGCGCAGGCCGCAATGGCCGCTCCCAGGCGAAAATTCGATGCTTCCGAAAGCGGTCGACAGCGAGAAGCGGTCAACGGCAGCAGGCGGAAGCGACCCTAGTGTTGAGGTCATAGTCCCGCTTACTGGCGCACAGCGTTAGGTCCGGAGGTCCTGCGATAGTGAGGGCACGAAGTCCGTGTAAATGTCAGACCTTAGTCTGATGTTTTTGTAAGCCGTTCGTCTTAGGTTCTATTTCACTACTGATAGCAACAATACGTTTGCCGCATAGATCATGATGAACCTGTAACCAAATGCTTTTATCGTTTAGCGCGCGTGCGTTGCGTAGCTCGTCTACGAAACCGTTGAGAACATTGAGGCTGGCGTGAGTGACTACGGTACGACAATAAGCAGATGGCGGGTCGGTCTTCGCCATAGGTGGCTCAATCTCAGCCTCGCCAGCCAGGCATCGTTGGCCGGCGGTACAATGCTGGTCGTCGCGCTAGTGGTTTGTGCGCTGGCAATGATGAGCATCGTGACTGAAAACGTCATTACCCAACGCGCCGCTACCACCGCACTTTTCGTCGACAGCGTTGTTTCGCCCCACCTTCAAGAGCTCGCGACCACCGTATTGGTGAACCCGCAAACTACTGCTTTTCTTGACAACGTCATGCAGCAACCGGCGTTTATCAGCCGGTTCCCCTATCTCGACGTCTGGCGTTCCGATGGAACCATCGCCTACTCTAACAGCCACGAAATTATCGGCCGAAAATTTCCCTTGCCGCCAGGCGTACAACAGGCGTTGCAAGGACAAGTTGTTGCCACCTTCACCGAGCTTGGGGCCGAAGAGCATGTGGCGCGCCACTTCAAGGATGATTACTCCGAAATCTATATTCCGGTTTATTTGGACAAGGCCGGCGAAGTCATCGGCGTTGCCGAAATCCATGAGCTCACGGCGCCTCTCGAAGAGGCCTTGCTGAGATCGACAATTCTCACTTGCTTGGCAGTGCTGGCCACTGCTGCACTCGTATCGGCCGTACTCTTCGGTATCGTCAGGCATGGGTCCAGGACGATCGAGTTGCAAAAAGCGGATCTTGCGGTCCGGTTGCGGCAGTCGGAGGCGGTGGCTGCGAAATACCGCAAGACGCGCGAAATAGCCCGGAAAGCCTCAAAAAGTGTCACGGAAATAACCGACCGATACCTGCGAACACTTCAGGCCGACCTGCATGACGGTCCAGTCCAATTGATTGCTCTTGCGCTGCTTAATTTGGGCTCTGTCCGAAATGCAAGGCTGAAGGAGGATAGGTCAAGGCGGCTAGCCGATATTGAGGAGGCACTGTCAGAGGCCCTTGGCGAGGTACGCGACATAGCAACCGGGATGACCCTACCGGAAATCCGGGATCTTGATCTGGGGGCACTGATTGCAAAGGCGCTTTTGCACTCATCCGCTGGCGGTACAAAGATCGTTGCGGAAATCTCCGTTGGCGAGGTGCGGGCGTCCTATCCAATCAATCTATGTGTCTATCGGTTTTGCCAGGAGGGACTTTCAAACGCTCTTCGTCACGGAGTTCCGGGAACAAGCAAAATAGCCGCAACGGTTATTGATGGGCGTATCGAGGTAAGTATTTCGAATCGAGTCCGCCAAAATTTGGACTCTCCAGTCGCCCACGAGCGCTTTGCCCTCGGACTAGACGGACTAGAGGCCCGCGTCACAAGTTTTGGTGGCAATTTCTCATTTGAAAATGACAGCCAGCAGGCAACTTTGTTCATGGCGCTAGAGATCGTTGAATAACGTATCGCAAGGCTTCCACGGCGCGTCCACGCGCAGCACACCGAAGCAGTGCCAACCGCAAGGCCAGATGCTTCGTAGGCCGATGCCGATCTCGCTAGGCCGACCATGCGTGGCCAGCGCCCATCAACATGCTAGGGACGATCGCGCACAGGACGCCGGCGCCGCCAGCGAAGAGGATCAAGGCACCCACGTCTAGTTCCATCTCGTCATCGCCATGATAGCGCGACAAGACGCCATTTAAGGATGGTTCGGGAAGCGGATTTTAAGTCCCCCGTCCCAATCGCGGTGACTGTGGATAGCGATGGAGGGGAAGAAGCCCAAAGAACATGGGTTCGAATGGTGCCGGCATCAGGATTCGAACCCGAGACCCCCTGATTACAAATCAGGTGCTCTACCAACTGAGCTATACCGGCATTGCGGAGCCAACTAGCATTAAGTTTGGCGGGCGGCAACAGGCAGTTTTTGCCTGTCCAAAGTCGAGATTAGTTTATGCACGAGCGGTCACTCTGCCGGTTGCCACTGCGCCCCGAGGTCGTCGATCCTGTGGACTGGGCCGATGGCAGCCCCGTTAGCGCCTCTCCCGTGCTATAGGGAGGAAAACCGAGGCACACATGGCAGCAGATCCATCTACGATGACCGACCCGAAGCGCATTCGGGTGCTTATGCAGAATGCACTGGCGCGAAACGAAGAAGGCCTCGCACGCCTCTGCCTGCGCCGTATTTTTGAATTGGGTGGCGAGGGCTATCCCGACCCTCTGGTTAGACGCCTCTGGGAGACCGTGACGGCCTATGAGGAAACCCTCAAGATGAAGGTCGGCCGGGCCCAGCGCGAGACCAAGGTGCGCAAGAAGATCGAGACCAAGGGGCCGCTGGTTGCGCTTGCAGATTGGGCGACCGCCAAGGACGTCACGCCCGGATTTCTTGCGGCGATCGGCGCTGGCATGGCTGAGTTCACCGGCGAATATATCGTGCTGGAGTATGCCGACAGCTTTGAAGACAACGTAGTGCAGGCCGCCCGCGCCCGCCTCGAAGGCTTTGGCGTGGCCCTGCCTAAAACCTGGCGGTCCAGACTGACCTAGCCGGATCCTCAGGAACCCGGAGAGTAGACATTCGTACGAACCGTTCGGCAGGGAATCCGGCTATGTTGCGGTGATGGAAGCGCCGGACGGCCATGTCTTCGTGCTGGTGGGCGCTTAAGCAACCGATATGGCGCGATACCAACTAGCGCCAAGAGTGTTATCGGCCCAAATAGTCACATCCTGGTAAGGCTTTGATCAGGAGCTTCGGTTAGTACTGGGGCGCACCGCAAAGGCCGAGACCGTTATGTTCGTGGCATCGCTACGCTATACGGCCTTTGCGCAGTGTCGTTCATTCCATGCGCCGTGATGATCTATCTCAAGGGTCCGCTGATCATGACTGCACCGCCAAGCGGCTGGGCCGAGGACGTCAACTCGACCATGGGGCTGATAGGGCTGACGGCCATCGGCGCCCTTTCGCTGGCGCTCAATCAGGCGCGCGTCGCCCGCCAGCACCGCGACGACGCAAATACCGATGTATTGACCGGCCTCCTCAACCGGCGCGCCGTATTCGATCAGTTCGGCTGGCGACCGCTTGGTGTTGGCACTGCTGTGATGATCTTTGACCTCGACCACTTCAAGTCTATCAATGACCGCCATGGCCACGCATCTGGCGACGAGACCTTGAAGCGCTTCGCCTATGTGCTGCGCCTCAACGCATCTGCTGCAGCGGCGACTGCCCGAATTGGCGGCGAAGAATTCCTCCTGGTGCTGCCGAAAACGAGTGAAGACCATGCCATTCGCGTCGCCGAAGCCGTCCGTATCGTATTTGCCCGCGAAATCATGCAGGGCGCCGATGGCGCGTTCCACAGCACCGTCAGCTCAGGCGTCAGCATGGGCAGCAGTGAGGCCGATACCCTCGATCAGGCCCTACGCAGGGCGGACCAGGCCCTCTATGCCGCCAAGCGTGCAGGCCGTAATCAAGTCGCCCCGCTAAGCGCCAGCACAACTTGGGCGGAACATCCTAAAACAGCAGTCTAACTGTCTCGGCAAATTGAGACCGACCACGTTCTGTCTTGAGTGCCGCCCAGTCTCACGACGCGGCTTGCTGACCGGCAGCGCACTTATCCCCTCGAAGCCATTGCCCCCAAACTGCCATTGGCTTAGTCAACTGCTAGCGGAGTTCCCATGGCCAGCAGTTTGAACGTCCACTTCACGACCAATGAGACGGCGGAAGCGAATGCCGCGGCTGGCCGGCTCATCGACCGCTACGGCCAGGTGCCACTGGCCGAGGCGACCATCGTCGTCGCGCTCGGCGGCGACGGCCTAATGCTGCAAACGCTGCATCGCGTCATGCGCACCGGCATTCCGGTCTACGGCATGAATTTCGGCTCGGTCGGCTTCATGATGAACGGCTTTTCCGAAGACAATCTTGTGGAACGCCTCGAAGCCGTTCAGCGCACACAGATTTTTCCGCTCTCGATGCAGGTGCTCGACGCCACCGGCACGACCCAAACG
>JAQGKG010000185.1 GCA_028290245.1 Devosia sp.
TAGTCTCCTGACGATCAGAGCCTTCTTTGCGCAGCGAGATTTCCTCGGTGACGCGAGCTTCCTTGCCAACGACGGCCTCTTCGGCATGCTCTTCGGCCTCGATCGTGCGATCCTCGAAGGCGACATCGGCATCGCCCAGCGCCCGATCTACGGGACGTCGTTCGATGGTGACGCGCTCATCATGCAGGTCGACATTGGCGCTGACGCCTTTTTCCCTGACATAGGAGCGAACACGGACGCGGCCAAGGTTGACGTCGCGCTTGCCGACCACCAAACGTTCGTCAACAACCGGAATGACTTCGTCGCGAGTGGTATCGATCGAACGGGTCGTGCTGTTGCCAGCGGTGCCAATATCTGTCACGGGGGCGTCGGCGCCGAGCGTGTAAGCCTCAGTAGCCCCGGCGCCATAACCGGTGGCGCCCGCCTCGTAACCACTCCAGCCTTCCGAACGCCAGGACTCTTCGCGCTGGTCGAGGTCGATCGAGCCTTCGTCGTCCAGAATATCGAGAGCCAAATCATACTGGGTGGCCGAGAGACCATCCACAGCAACCAGATAGCCCCCGCGGCTCAGGCCTTCAGCATAGCTGTAGCGGTCTTGGTCGGGCATGAACAGATCGCCAAGGGCCGCGAAGAAGCCGCGGTGCTGTTCGCTGCGGTCAGTGACTGGGGTATCGCTTTCGTGGCCTGGAACCAGCCGAACACGGTCAGATGAAATTCCGGCCTCGACCAAGCGGTCGACGGCATGCTGGGCATCGCTCTGGCTATCAAAGAAAGCCGACAGGGTGGTGGAGGCGCTTGCTGAGATTTGGCTCATTTCAAATTTCCTCATTGCTTGGATTTTCAGACACGTCATCACGCTCGATCACGGCGTGCTGCTTGCGCAGCGACACCGGCACCTCGACGGATTGGGAAGTGGTGGCCTGGCGTAGATGGATCTCCTCCCGGAGAACCAGACGCTTCTCGACCACGAGAATTTCTTCGACCACGGGAATGATCGTAACGTCACCCTCGGTACGAACGGCCGGGACGACATCGACCTCACGGTCGATAGCTAGGCGTGTCACACTGACATCGCGACGCTCGAGAGCAGACGAGACCAGTTCGTCTACTGTCTCGGTGCGCGTGCTGACACGCACGCGTCCAGTCAAAACGTCGCGCTTCTCAAGCGTCGCCGTCTCGGTCACGATCTTAAGAACGTCATCTTCGTTAGCCATAGCCGTATCCTGATCCGCTCTCGCAACGGTCAAGATTCCAGTACGTTCCGCAGCAGTTGCATTAGTATTCTTAGGCGTAAGTCGCGCGCGTTAACCCAAGCTTTACCGTGCGGCGCAAAACTCCCTGTCTGAAAGGGGTTGCTATGCGCAAGATCGAAATTCTAGATGACGTGCGTTTGCGCTTCCCGAACCAATGCTCGGCTTTTGACCTCGGGCTGGAAATTGGTGCTGTAAGTGTGTTGATGGCTCAGGGCATCCCGCTCATTCAGCGTGAACTCTCGCCGGAGGCTGTCGATCACTTACGGCCGATCGCCGAGCGGTTTCGCTATGCGCTGGTTGCTAGTAATGGCGGTAACGGCACTATGTCGGTGAGCTTATTACATTGGTCGCGCAGACCGCTGCTCAGGGTCGTTTGATTGCAGGATCCAACCTCACCAACCGGGCCGGCTGCGCATCAGCCTAGCCTGCTAATTGTTGATGAGCGATGACGGGGATGCCGATCACCGAAATCTGCTGGGCGGCTTGGATTGAGAAGCTATTTAATTTAATCGCCCGTTCGGTGCAGACAATTTTTCGTTTCAGCTAAGATTGTAGGAGTGGACGCTGATAAACAGATTAAGAAGCTGTGTCGCGTTGCTTCAACAATATAATGGCTGCATCAATTTGATCTTCGCGCCATTCTACGGCTTCCATTCGTAGGACCTCAAACACGGCGTCAGCGTTGACGTTGCTTTTTCTAGCCCGCTCGACGACCATTTGATAGCGAGCCACTAGCTCAGACACCGATCCGGATTCGCCAGGTGGGCTCTTTACTGGTGACATATCTCGCTCCGCGCCGAGTGTAGCAACACCGACCAACGATAGCTCAGCATGTCTGATTATGCCAGCGGGCTATCCCTTACTGAGGCTTTGCATCGCCGTCCTGATAGACGGCCGTCAAATCTCCCCCGAGTTTAGAGTAACGAAGTGGCCTTAGTGGGGCGACATAGGCGTCCAGCGCTGGATTGGGATATCGCGCCAGATATGGCTCGGCCCAGGCAAGCTGGTATGGCGCCAGGTCGTCATCTTCACCATCCGAATAGACCTGGCCTTTACCCACAAGGTCGGCAACGATCTGTGGATCCTGCACGGCGTTGAAGGTGAATTCGGCAATTGTTTGCAACTTGGCGCTGCAATATTCCTCGTCTGCCTCTCCCTTTGGGTCGAGCAGGGTGATGGCAACGACAAGCGGGGCCACAGCATGCAACTGGTAGTGCAATGCCCGCTCGCCACGTTCCATTTCCGCGGGCAGGGCGCCTGATTCCTCGGCCCCACAAACCAGCGTCTTGTAGCCATCGCGCGCCCAAGTCAGGGTAGGATCATCTGCCGTGATCGTGCCGATAGCGGCTGTGGCCAAGGTTGCCCAAGCCCGCAAATTGTTGGTGCTGGCCAAGGGACCGGCCTCGGTGTCGAAGAATTCGATGACAGCCTCACCTTGCTTGGCGAACCATGCGATAATTTTTTCGTCACGCGCCGCATCTGGGGTGGCCAAGGTCTTGGCTTGCAAGTAGGCGAGGGCTAGCCCAGACAGGCGTGGCGACACCGCAAGCTTGGCATTGAGCGAGTTGAGCTCCGTCAGGGCATCGCCGCTTGCCCAGGCGCCAAGCCAAGTCATGACACAATCGGCGTTAGCCTTGCTGTCGTCTTCACCCAAATAAGCGGCATTGGCCATGCCGGAAAGCGCGTTGATGAAGTCCTCGACCGGCTCGAGCGCCTGATTGACCTCGTCGTTGGATTCCTCGGAGATATCGGAGCGCGTGGAGCTGCCCTCCTTATAGCGGCTGCCGATAGAAAGGCTGACCACCGGCTCTGGTGCTGCAGCGCAGGCAAAAGGCTCCTTCTTTTCGCTGGTTTCCTGGGCATAGGAGGGCGACGCGCAGGCCAAGGTGACCACAGCCAGCGACGACGCCGCAGATACGAACCGTTGAAATTTTCTCATAGGTCTCTCAGATCAGTTTATTGGAGTGCGCCCATGGCGCTCAGCATGGTTTTTGCATCGTCATTGCCTAGATCCGCAGCGCCTTTTAGAAGCGCTACCGCCTTGTCGAGCGAGGCTTCGCGACCAAGGCCGACGGTGTAGGCCTTGGCCAGTAACATCATGGCTTCGGGATCCTTGTCAGTGGCAGCCTTTTCCATCCAGTCCATGGCTTCGGTCAGTTGCTGCGGCCCGCTGGCGCGTTGCTGCAGATATTTTGCCAGTTCGCGCATGGCAGTGGAGTTGCCGCCTTCAGCCGAGGTCCGGTAGATCGCCTGAATGTCGACAGTCCGGGTAATTTGGTCGCGCAGATCAGGACGTGTTCGCTCGATGCGGCGCGCGAGGTTCAGCAACTGGGTCGGCGTTGCCGTTTTGACGGCCTGCTGGACGAGCGCGACGACCTTCGCCGGATCATAGACAGGCGACTGGGTATCGGATCGCATATCGATCAGGCGGTCGAGGGACGCAATCTGGCCGTGCGTGACAGCCTCCTCGAGCAGCTTAACGATGGTTTCGGCATGGCGGGCATTGTCTTTGAGGAGCAGGAACTCTTGCGCCAGCGAGGCAAACTGCCAGCCCTGATCATTGACCAGATGAGTGGCAATTTGCAGCCAGTGTTCGGCGAGAGGCTTGTCGCCGGCCTTGGAATAGCTGCGGCCAACCTTGATGATATCGCTGAAGCTGCACTTGGAGGAATTTGCCGCCTGAGTCAGATAGACCAGCCGATCCTCGGGAGTGGCTGCATGTTGTGCCGCAAACAGCAGCGCGTCCAGATCGCCCCGCGCGGCGATGGCCGGGCCATATTGCTGCATGAGCTGGTTGGCGTCGACACTGGCCTGATGTTCGAGCAGCCTCTCGATGGCTGCGCCCGAGCCATGGGCGGCCGCGTCCTGCAACAGCCCAAAAGCCTGTGCCTGTGCATCAGGTTGCTCTGCGAAATCGCCCAACAGGAGGTCCGCCAGGGTTACGCGGGCAGCGTCGGACCCGGCCGCCAC
>JAQGKG010000239.1 GCA_028290245.1 Devosia sp.
TGCCGGTTGGGCTGGGGGTCGCTCCAGTTCCTGCGGACGAGGATGATCTGTGATCCGATTTGAACCCCCGGGTCCGGAGCGCTAGTCGCTCCATCAGTCGGCACGGGCTGCCAGCCGAGGACGGTCCTCCCCGTAGAGTCGCCGGGATAGCATGGGGCGAGGTGTGACCCACCTCTACCAACTCTCGCCGGACTACCGGCACCGGGACGCATCTCGCCCCATGTCGCAGCCTTGCGACGCGACACTATTGGTAACTACCGCAGGGCATCGCCCGTGCGGCGTATCTCTATGCCGACGCCTTTCAGCCCTACGGTAAAAACACGTCCACGCGCATGCCTTCGCCCGGCTTGCTCTTGATTGCCAACTGGCCACGATGGCGGTTGACGATGTGCTTGACGATGGCAAGACCGAGGCCGGTGCCCTTCTTTTTGCGGCTGGCATCGGCGTCGATGCGATAAAACCGTTCGGTCAGGCGCGGGACATGTTCGGGTTCGACGCCCGGGCCGTGGTCGATAATGGTCACCTGCTGCTGGAAGCCGGGACGGCTGGAGGGGGCGAGATCGATCTCGACCGTCTTACCACCGGCTCCATATTTGATCGCGTTTTCGACTAGGTTCTCGAACACTTCATAGAGCTGTCCGCGATCGCCGGTGACCGTGCTGGACCCATCGAACAGCGTGAGACGGATATCAAGCTCTGCCGCCTTGGCCTGGATGGACAGACCTTCACGCACTTCGCGCAGCAGCCCCGCCAGTTCGATGCTGCCGGTAGGGCGCACATGCTGGTGCATTTCGATGCGCGACAGGCTAAGCATATCGTCGATCAGCTTGCTCATCCGGTCGGCCTGGCCGCGCATAATGACCAGGAACTTCTCCCGCGCCACCGCATCCTTGGCCGCCGGGCCCAGTAGCGTGTCGATAAAACCGATCAGCGACGCCAGCGGCGTGCGCATTTCATGGCTGGCATTGGCGATGAAATCGCTGCGCAAGGCATCGACGCGCTTCAGTTCGGTCAGGCTCTGGAAGGTCACCAGCAATTGCCGGTCCTCGTCCTCCAGCCACTCCTGGCCGCGATGGCGCAGCGGCGACAGCACGACCTTTTCCCAGGTCTCGGAGGGAATAGTTTCGTGCAGCTCGATGCTGCGCACATTGCCGGAGCGCATGGCGAGGTCGAAAGCTTCGACAAGTTGCGGATTGCGCAGCGAAAACGTCAGCGGATTGCCGCGCGTCACCGAGGGGAACTGCCTGCGCGCCGCTGCATTTGCATGGAGCACCACGCTGCGACGATCCAGCACCAGGCACGGATCGGCCAGCGCATCGGCCACCGCAAACACCGCGCCATCATCGCTGACGATCTGCGGCCGGATGACTTCGACAGTCCGCGTCATCGTGATGCTCGGCGTCGGCAAAATAGCGACGCCCGCGACCACGACGAGAAAGCTGACTACTGCAGCGATGACGCTCAATTCACCAAACAGCACGAGCGCGATCAGCACGCCGAACACGCCAGCCAACAAGCCAGCCTGTGCAACGAGACGCGCCACAGCCAGATTCATGCGCGAGGCTGGCTGGTGAAACTGCGGCTCGTCCATATTTTCTTTCTGTGAATCAGCCAGCTGCGACGCCCCTTGCGCGCAAGGGCGCCTTCGTAGCACGGTAAAGATGACAACGGAGCGACACCAGTGACAGACCCTCTCGACGGCTTCGACCTCGAAAATCCAGAACTGCCCAAGTCCATCAAGAAACACGCCATGGCCTCGGGCGGCTATCCTTACGAGGATAAGCTGAATAGCGAAATCTATGAAGCGCAGATGTATGAACTGCAAAAGCAACTGGTGTTGCTACAGGCTCATCTCTCCAAGACCGGCGAGCGCATTATGGTAGTGTTCGAGGGGCGCGATGCGGCCGGCAAGGGCGGCACGATCAAGACCTATCTGGAAAACCTCAACCCCCGCTACAATCTGATCGCGGCGCTGCCAAAGCCCAACGATCGCGAAAGCACGCAGTGGTATTTCCAGCGCTATGTCGACTGGTTTCCAGCCGCCAGCGAAACCGTGCTGTTTGACCGCTCCTGGTATAACCGGGCCGGCGTCGAGCGCGTCATGGGCTTTTGCACGCCCGAACAGACCGAGCATTTCCTCGAGGAAGCGCCGGAATTCGAGAAGCGCATCACCCGCGACGGCATCCACCTGTTCAAATTCTGGCTTTCCATCGGCAAGGAAATGCAGCTCAAGCGTTTCCATGACCGCCGCCACGATCCGCTAAAGGTCTGGAAGCTGTCGCCCATCGACCTCGAAGCGCTCAACAAGTGGGATGACTACACCGTTGCACGCGACGAAATGCTCAAGCGCACCGACCTGCCGCATTCGCGCTGGACGGTGATCCGCGCCAACGACAAGCGGCGTGGCCGCATCAACGTGATCCAGACGGTATTGGATCGGCTGACCTATGCCGGGAAAGATGCCAAGGCGATCGGGGAGATCGACAACAAGATCACCATGAGCGCCGAGGATTTCTTGAAGCTGCACAAGACGGACTGAGGGCGGGTGGCGCAGAAAGAAGCGAGCAGGAAGAATACCCCCACCTAGCCTCCCCCTGAAAAGGGGGAGGAATTCCGCTGGCGGCTTGGGCAAGATGGTGCCAAAAACTGGATGGAATTCCTCCCCCTCATCAGGGGGAGGCTAGGAGGGGGTACCCAACAAGGACTCGCCTTCGCCGCTCACTCCGCCCCCATTGACACCCATCGCCAGTGTGAAACTACTGTTACAAATGCGACTATTGCTGCGCGGGGGCCAAGTTGGACGTTAGCGGTAAAATGGCTGTACTGGTTTCCAATGCGCGCGGGGCATCGCCCTTCGTCATTGTCTGCGACCATGCCAGCAACCGTATCCCCGACAAATATCATGACCTGGGCCTAAGCCAGACCGAACGGCTCAGCCACATAGCCTGGGATCCCGGCGCATTGTCGGTCAGCCGCGTGCTGTCAGAAATGCTCGACGCACCCCTCGTACAGTCAACTGTCTCCCGCCTGATCATCGACTGCAATCGCGACCTCACGGCGCCGGACCTGATCTGGACGCTGTCGGAAACCACCCGCATAGCGGCCAATGAAAATATCGACGCCGACGAGCGGCAGTACCGCATCGATCATTTTCACCGGCCCTATCACGCCTCGATCCAAACCCTGCTGGAATCGCGTCGCCATGCCGGCCGCGAGACGATCCTTATCTGCATGCACTCGTTCACGCCGGTCTATCACGGTGTGAAGCGCCCCTGGCCGATCGGGCTGATCCACGGCGTCGATACCGGCTACACCAGCGCGCTTTATGATGCGCTGAAGAACGACGATCCATCACTCAACGTGGGCTGGAACGAGCCCTATGCAGCGCTCAATGGCGTCACGCTAACGCTCGAAAAACATGGCGACGGTCGCGGCCTTCAGGCCACCATGATCGAAATCCGCCATGACGAAATTCTCGAACCTACCGGGGTGGCCCAATGGTCGGCCCGGCTGGCGCATTGCCTAGAAACGGCGCGGGTCGCGCGCAAAGGGGCAATGGCAGTCTAAGCATACCGGGCTCATTTTCAGGGGGACGTGACTATGGCTGAGACGACAAAGGTCGGC
>JAQGKG010000241.1 GCA_028290245.1 Devosia sp.
TTCGTTTGACGATCTCGTCGCCAAGAACAAGCGCGGCGAAATGGAATCCTGGCACGGGGTGCGCAATTACGCGGCCCGCAACAACATGAAGGCCATGGCGCTCGGCGACGAGGCGTTTTTCTATCACTCCAACCTCGGCAAGGAGATTGTCGGCATCATGAAGGTGGTGGCCCTTGCCCATCCCGACGACACAGCCGAGCTCAACGCCAAGGGCGAAGTGGTGTGGGAATGCGTCGACATGGAAGCGGTGAAACCACTGCCCAAGCCGGTGACGCTGGCGACGGTCAAGGCAACGCCCGAACTGGCCGAGCTCGAACTGGTCAAGCTGTCACGGCTCTCAGTCTCGAAGGTTTCGGCGGCTGAGTGGAAGCTGATCTGCCAGATGGGTGGGCTGTAACCGGCCCTAGCTCTCGACGACGATTGGCGGCACGTGCTTGGGCTCGGCTTCGGGCGCAAATTTGTTCAGCAAACTCACCTGGCTGATCGAGAAAATCACGGTCAGCGGCATGACGCCCCATACTTTGAAGGCGACCCAGGTGTCGGTGCTGAAATTGCGCCACAGCACTTCGTTGATCACGGCCAGCACCAGGAAGAACAGGCCCCAATTGAGCGTCAGCTTGCTCCAGCCTTCTTCGCGTAGTTTGTAGACGTCGCCGAACACGTATTTCAGCAGCGATTGCTTGAAGAACAACCCACCCAGCAGCACCGCCGCGAACAGCGAATTGGTGATGGTCGGCTTGATCTTGATGAAGGTATCGTCCTGCAGCCACAGCGTTAGTCCGCCGAATACCAGCACGACGACGCCGGTGACTAGCGGCATGACGGCGATCTTCTTGAGGATGATCCAGGTCAGCACCAGCGAGATGACCATGGCGCCCATGAAGGCCGCGGTGGCGACGAAAATATCGGCGCGGGCATTGGCGATAAAGAAAACCACCAGTGGTCCGAGTTCGAGCGCCATCTTGATGATCTGGGGGCGTAGTTCGTCCCAGTTGATCTCGGGCTCGGCTGTTTTCTCGGTCATGGGTCCAAAACTCTTGTGTACGACGCAAGCGCAATGTGAGGGCAACGGCCCCTGCATGCAAGGCGGCATAGAACCCAAGCATGGTAAGATTGCGGCTACTCTGTCCCCGCGATGGCCCGAGCAAACTCGCTGGCGGTAAACGGTTCGAGATCGCCGACGCTTTCGCCGACGCCGATGAAATGCACCGGCAGGCCGAATTTTTTGGCGATGGCGACCAGAATGCCGCCGCGTGCAGTTCCATCCAACTTGGTCATCACCAGCCCGGTCACGCCAGCCCGCGCGCCAAAGATTTCGACCTGCTTCAGCGCGTTCTGGCCCGTGGTGGCGTCGAGCGTCAGCAGCGTGGCATGGGGCGCGGTCGGGTCGACCTTCTTGATGACACGGATGACCTTTTCGAGCTCACCCATCAGTTCTTCGCGGTTCTGCAGGCGTCCGGCAGTGTCGATGATCAGCACGTCACGACCTTCAGCCCGCGCCTGGGTCACCGCATCGAAGGCAAGGCCCGATGCATCGGAACCGGCGGGCCGGCTGATCACTGTCGCATTGGTGCGCTGGCCCCAGACCTGCAATTGCTCGATGGCGGCAGCGCGAAACGTGTCGCCGGCAGCCAGCATGACCGACTTGCCCTGATCGCCGAATTGCTGCGCCAGCTTGCCGATGGTGGTGGTCTTGCCCGAGCCGTTGACGCCGATCATCAGGATGACGAAGGGCTTCTGTGTGGCGTCGATGACCAATGGCCGCGCTACCGGGCCGAGCACCTTCTCGACCTCGGCAGCCAGCACGGCGCGCACATCCTCGCCCGACACATCGCGGTCGAAACGGTCGCGGCGTAGCGTATCGGTGATGGCGGTGGCGGTCTCCATGCCCAGATCGGCCTGGATCAAAATGTCTTCCAGCTCGTCAAGCGTCGCATTGTCCAGCTTGCGCTTGGTGAAAACCGAGGTGATCGAGCCGGTCAACTGGTCCGACGAGCGCTTGAGTCCTGTGGTCAGCCGCGCAAACCAGCTCTGGCGCGGCGCCTCGACGGGCACTTCCACAATTGCAGGCGGATCGATAGCCACGAACATAGTGGGCACAGGCTCAGCCGCCTGTTCCTCGATCTCCTCGACATAGTCGGGCGTGGTTTCCGGTGGGCCGGGCAGGGGAACCTGTTCCGGCTCAGGCGCTGGTTGCGGCACGGGCGTCGGCTCGACCGGGGCGGGCGCAGGCGCTGGCGTTTCCGGCATGGCTTCTGGCGGCGCAGGTGGCTGCACCACTGGCGTTTCGATGCCGAACAGGCGCTTGAAGAATCCCGGCTTGTTGTCGGTCATAGGTGGTCTTTCAATTATGCCGCTTGCCGCAGGACGTCGCCCACGAGGCGCTCACTATCGGCTCCTGTCACGTGAACCGCCAGCAATTCGCCGGGCGGCGATCCCGGCATGGCGACCGGTACGAACTGCTCGGTGCGGCCAATACCGTTGTATTCGACGAGCACGGTTTCAATCTTGCCGATGCGCGATGAATAGAGCTTGGCCAATTGCCTGTCGCCTTCGGCACGCAGCAGGGCGGCCCGCTGCCGCGCCACCTGCCGGCTCACCTGCGGCATGCGCGCGGCGGGCGTGCCTTCGCGCGGCGAATAGGGGAAGACGTGCAGATAGGTCAGGTCCGCCTCGGCGATGATCGTCAGCGTATTGTCGAACATCTCATCGGTCTCGGTCGGGAAGCCGGCGATGATATCGGCGCCGAAAACCATATCGGGCCGTAGCAACCGCAGCTTTCCCACGATGGCCAGCGCATCGTCACGCGAATGCCGGCGTTTCATGCGCTTCAGGATCATGTCGTCGCCCGATTGCAGGCTCAAATGCAGGTGCGGCATCAGCCGGCGATCGCTCGCCATGGCATCATACAGCGCCTCGTCTGCCTCGATGGAATCGATTGATGAAATGCGTAGCCGCGGCAGGTCCGGCACATGGCGCAAAATCGCCTGAGTCAGCTTGCCCAGCGTTGGCATGCCGGGCAGGTCGGGGCCATAGGAGGTGATATCGACGCCGGTCAGAACCACTTCGCGATAACCGTTGGCAACGAGTTTTTTGACTTGCTCCACCACCATGCCCATCGGCACCGAGCGCGACGGGCCGCGGCCGAACGGTATAATGCAGAAGGTGCAGCGGTGGTCGCAGCCGTTCTGCACCTGCACGAAGCCACGCACGCGGCCGTCCATGCCCTCGATCAGATGGCCGGCAGTTTCTCGCACGCTCATGATGTCGTTGACTTGAACCTTGTCGTTGAGCGGCACGCCAAACAGCAGCGGGGCGTAGCTCTCGGCCCGCATCTTGTCGGCATTGCCGATGACCAGATCGACTTCGGCCATGTCGCCGAAGCTGCGCGCCTCGGTCTGGGCAGCGCAGCCGGTAACGACGATATGAGCGTCCGGATTATCGCGTCGCGCCTTGCGCACCGCACGCCTTGCCTGGGTCACCGCCTCAGCGGTCACCGCGCAGGTGTTGATGATAACGGCATTGTCGAGACCGGCCTTTTCGGCTTCGATCTTGATCACTTCGGCTTCGTAGGCGTTCAGCCGGCAACCAAATGTCAGCGTTTCAACGGCCATCAGGCCGCCACCTCATTGCGGGCCCAGATGCCGGAGACAGGGTCGAGCGTGCCACTCCACTCGTGTTCGGCGGCGCCGGTCAGCACGACATGATCGTCGTCCCGCCACTCGATGAACAGGTCGCCACCGGGCACAGTCACAGTCGCTGCGCGGCCGGTGCGCCGGGTGCGGGCGCCATTGACCACGGCAGCGCAGGCAGCAGTGCCGCAGGCTTCGGTCAGCCCGGCGCCGCGTTCCCAGGTGCGCAGGATAATCTTGTCGGGCGCCACGACCTGGGCGATCGAGATATTGGCGCGTTCGGGAAAGATGGGGTGGTTTTCCAGCATCGGCCCGAAACGGTCCAGCGCATAGTTCCAGACGTCGTCCTGCACCCAGAAGGTCGCCTGCGGATTGCCCATCGATGCAACCGAAGGCGAATGCAAAACCGGCGCGTCGATCGGCCCGATTTGCAGCTCAATCTTGCGGGTGTCGGCAAATTCCTCGGCCAGCGGAATGTCGTACCAGGCGAACTTTGGCGTGCCCATGTCGACTGTGATCAGCCCGTCATCGCGCTCTTGTCCAAACAGGATGCCGGCCACGGTTTCAAAGGTGAACGTCTGGCGACCTTGCTCGGCAGTCAGCGCCTGTACGACGCAGCGCATGCCGTTGCCGCAGGCCTGGGCAAGCGTGCCGTCCGAATTGATGATCTCGATATAGGCGACGGTGCCGGCCATGTGGGGATCGTGGATCGCCATGATCTGATCGAACTTGGTGCCATCAGCGGCATTGATGGCAATGGCCGCAGCCGAGGTTACCCGGTCGGTGCGGCCGCGCATGTCGACGACGATGATCTGGTTGCCCAGCCCGTTCATCTTGAAAAAGGGGACAGCGCTCACGGCAAGGTTCCGCAGTGGGTTATTGGTTGTTGGACCCTATATGGCGGATGTGAGTGAATATTGCCAGTGGTGGGGTCAGATCAAGGTCTTGCCGCGCTGTAAACCGCTGTGGTTACCCGCGCATAAAGGTAAAAATATTCATATTCTGTAAGGGTTTCGCTCTTCATGGCGCCTTAACTAGAGCGCCAGCTTGGGCGCGCCAAAGCTGATCCGGTGCGCTAGTTTCGAGCGAGATGTGGAGGCACAACCCTCCCTGCCACCGCTATCGGAGTCCGGCGCCATGAACATGACCATGCTGACCGACCAGATCATCACCGACTGGCAGCCGCATTTTCCGTCCCTCTGGGGCAATCATTCGCTGGCGCTGTCGCATCGTCTGGCCAATTCGCCATTGTTCAGCGACGACGCGCTGGCGCGACTGATCGAAAAGTCGCCCCGTGAAGCCTATCACGTCAATTATTCGCAGAAGACGCCGGGCAATCCGCCCAAGCGCCGCGAAGGCGAAATCACCGGCCTTACCGGGCACGAAGTGCTCGACGTGGTCAAATCCGGCAATATCTGGGTCAACCTGACCGCTCCGGCCAGCGTCGATCCCGCCTATGGCGCGCTGCTCGATAGCCTCTATGCCGAGTTCGAGGGCCGGGTCCCCGGCTTCAAGAGCTACAAGCGCAATCTCACCATCCTGATTTCCTCGCCGAACGTTTCGGTGAAATATCATTCTGACGTGCCCGGCCAGAGCCTGTGGCAGGTGCGCGGCACCAAGAAAGTATTCGTCTATCCCAACAAGGCGCCGTTCATTTCCCAGCCGGCGCTGGAAAAGCTGATCCTCGGCCAACTCCGCGAAACTGATATGCCCTACGAGCCGTGGTTCGATGACTATGCCGAAGTGCATATGCTCGAAGCCGGCAAGATGCTGCATTGGCCGCTGAACGGACCGCACCGCGTGGTCAACGAGAACATGCTCAATGTCAGCTTCACCACCGAGCACTGGACCGACGAGCTGCGCAAGCAGTACGCGGTCAACTATGCCAATGGGTTCCTGCGCTCCAAGCTGGGCATGAACAAGCTTAGCCAGCAGGTGACCGGCGTCTCCTATCTGGCCAAGATGGGCCTCGCCGGCGCGGTCAAGTTCAGCCCGCTCAATCCGCAGAAAAAGAAGGTCTGCAAGGTCGACTTCCAGGTCGATCCGTCCGCGCCGGAAGGCGTGCGCGACATTGAGGGTTATTCCTTCAGCAAATGAGCTTGTTTACCGCCCTACCAGCCGCCGATGAATGGCAGCACGTTCGTACTCCGGCTCGCGCCACCGCGCGGGCCCATGCCCTACGCGTCGAGGTGGTGCAGAGCCGCGAGGCGTTTGACGCCATCGCCCAGCAATGGGAGGCCCTTGAGAACGAGGTCGAAGGCGCATTGCTGTTCCAGGGCAGCGGCTGGGCCCGCGCCATTTTCGATTTCGAAGCCACGCGCGGCAATACCGGCTTCACGCCAGTCGTCGCCACGCTCAACGACGGACAGCGGCTGGTCGCGGTGCTGCCGCTGGAATTGGTTCGCACCCGTGTCCGCAGCTTTTTGGCACCGCTCGGTCATGCCTTTAGCCAATATTCCGATGCGCTGGTCGCCAGCGGGCTCGACCCGCGCGAAACGGTAAGCCGGCTACTGCGCGCCGCCATCAGCGCGGCGCCTTGCGATGCAGTGAGCTTTCTCAAAGTGCGCAGCGACAGCGTGCTAGCCAAGGGAATGCCGGCCAATCACATGGTCACCGGCACCGAAGAAGGCGCGCCCTATGTGTCGTTCAGCGCCTTCGAGGACTACGAGGCCTTTTTTCAAACCATCAAGCCCAAGACGCGCAAGAACCTGCGCAATGCCCGCAACCGGCTGGAGCGTGACGGCGCCTTGATCCATCACGTCGCCGAAAACGCCGCCGAACGCCTCGGCGTCATCGAACGCACCCTGTGCGGTCGCGCCGAACGCCTCCGGGACCAGGGACTCAGCTCGCGAGCCTTCCGCGATACGACATTTGCCGATTTTTGCACCGCGCTACCCAACCGCAGCGACATGCCGGTGATGGCCATGTCGCTACTGCACAAGGGCGAGCCGATCGCCGAGCAATGGGGTTTTGTGCACAAGCAGCGCTACTACGCCTTCATCGCTAGCCGCGATTTCGGCAATAGCGAAGAAAGCCCCGGCAAGCTGCACTTGGGCGAAGTGATCCACGCCTGCGCCGATCTCGGCCTGCACGGCGTCGACCTCATGGTGCCAGTAATGCCCTATAAACTGACCTGGGCCACCGAAGTGATCACCGTCCGCGACTACGCCCTGCCCGTCACCCCACGCGGCATATTGCTGCTCCACCTCTGGGACAAGACCCTGCGACCGCAATTCAAGAACGCCGTCCTCAGCATGCCCAAAGGACTGCGCGGCCTGCTGATGAAAGTGGTCGGCCGCAGTCTCTAGTTTCGAGGCCTCGCTGTCACTTCGCTGCAGTGTCGAGCTTTTCGCTCAGCCAGAGCTTGATCAGCGACTGATAGGGCACGTCGCGCTTATTGGCGGCAATCTTGACCCGCTCCAGCAAGGCGTTTGGCAAGCGCAGCGAGATGGATGTGCTCGACGGCTTGAGATTGGGCAGGCGAACCTTTTCGGCCTTGCTCCAGTCCAGATAATCCGTCGAATCCACGCTTTCCCAAAAGCCACGTTCTTCCGCTTCACTGCTGAATTTCGGAATTGCCTTAAGCTGCTTCATAGTCACTCCGTTCTCGCCGGTTCATGTCCCGGGCGGAAATAACGCGGATCAAGCTGTCGCCCTCGCGCAGGGTGAAAGCGATCAACAGGAGCCGGCCATCCTCGGTCTGTCCCAACGCGTGATACCTTGCTTCGTCTGCACTATGTCTCGAATCGGTCAGAAGTAGCAGCGGGTCGTTGAAAAACACCTGCTCCGCCTCTGACTGCGATACGCTATGCTTGTCCTGGTTCTTGCGGGCATTGCCAGCATCCCATTCAAAGCCGACGATCTGGCTTAAGTCGATCATAGATGTATATTGCCATGATATACGGTGAAGTTCAAGTGGCATGGTGCATGCCGCCTTTCCTTGACTCCTTCCCCCCTTTCGCCTAAACGCACGATATTCATCAGGCTTTGCTCCTGACCAGCCGACCGGGACCCCTTGAGGGTATAAACCGATCCCGGAGGCCACCATCCGCCAGCGCGTTGCGCCCGCGGGTGAGCTTGGCGTTTGGACTGATGGATCCTATCTCTGCCGGATCGACCGGCGGGAAAGAGGAACTACAATGTTTGACAGCTTAAGCGACCGGCTTGGCAAAATCTTCGAAGGTCTCCGCGGACGCGGCGCGCTCAATGCCGCCGACGTCGATGCAGCGATGCGCGAAATTCGCCGCGCGCTGATCGAGGCTGACGTATCGCTCGAAGTCGTCAAGGCCTTCGTCGAACAGGTGCGCGAGCGCGCTGTGGGCGCCGAAGTGACCCGCTCGGTGACGCCGGGCCAGCAGGTCGTCAAGATCGTCAATGACG
>JAQGKG010000069.1 GCA_028290245.1 Devosia sp.
ACGAGTCAAATCAGGCACTTGGGCGGTGATCATTGACTTATCTTGCAAAAACGGCCTTACTTGGGCTATGAAACGCGCCGGCTGACGAGCGCGTTTTTGGTTTTTGTGGCGCTATTGTCACGCTCCATCAACACGCTGTTTTCAGCCTATATATATAAGGAAATGACCATGTCTGCGCTCTACGGCACCTATGCTCGCTCCGAACTCTCGTTTGAGCGCGGCGAAGGCATGCGCCTGTATGACCAGCACGGCCGAGATTATCTCGATTTCCATTCGGGGATTGCCGTCAACGCACTCGGCCATGGCGACGCCCACATCGTCGCCGCGCTCAAAAGCGCCGCCGAGAAGGTGTGGCACACGTCCAACGTGTTCACCATTCCCGAGCAGGAACGGTTGGGCCAGCGGCTGGTCGATGCGACATTCGCGGACTCGGTGTTCTTTACAAATTCCGGCGCCGAGGCGCTGGAATGCGCCATCAAGACGGCGCGGCATTATTTCTGGGCCAAGGGCGAAGTCGATCGCTACGAGATCATTGCCTTCACCGGCTCGTTCCACGGCCGCACCATGGGCACTATCGCAGCCGGCGGTAACCCAAGTTATCTCGAAGGCTTCGGCCCGCCGATGCAGGGCTTCAAGCACACGGCGCCCGGCGATCTCGACGCTGTTCGCGCGCTGATCGGGCCGCAGACCTGCGCCATCTTGATCGAAACCGTGCAGGGCGAAGGCGGCGTTACTGCCATGACGCCCGAATATATGCAGGGCCTGCGCGCGCTGTGCGATGAACATGGCATGTTGCTGATTTTGGATGAAGTGCAGTGCGGCTATGGCCGGACCGGGCGCTTCTTTGCCTTTGAATGGTCTGGCATCACGCCAGATATCGTCGCGGTGGCCAAGGCCATCGGTGGCGGCTTCCCGCTCGGCGCCTGCCTCGCTAAGGGCGATGTCGCGGCCTCGATGGTGCCCGGCACGCATGGTTCCACCTATGGCGGCAATCCGCTGGCAACCGCCGTCGGCAATGCCGTGCTGGACCGTATTTTGGCGCCCGGCTTCATCGACCATGTCAACCTGATGGGCCAGAAGCTGGCCTGGCATCTGCAGCAACTGGCGCAACGGTATCCCGACTATGTGCTGGAACTGCGCGGCAAGGGTCTGCTGGCTGGCATCAAGATCACGCCCCCGGTGCGCGATTTCGTCTCGCGGCTGCGTGATGATCACCGCCTGCTGGCCATTGGCGCCGGTGACAATGTGCTGCGGCTGATCCCGCCGCTGATCGTTACCGAAGCCGATATAGAAGAAGCCATCGGCAAGCTTGCCGCAGCCTTCGACGCCATCGAGGCCGAAGCGGCTTTGGCACCGGCCGTCGGCTGATCGATCATGACTTTCTTTTCGCAGGCACGGCGTCGACGATGATCGCCTCCCTCCCCCGTGCGGGGAGGGGAAGTATCAACCGTGCGCACTGCGTCGCGGAACTCTTTCAAGCGTCATAAAGGAACCCGGCCATGACTTCGACCGGAACCACTTCGACCGGCACCCCCCGGCATTTTCTATCGATCGACGATTTCGATTATTCCGAACTGCGCGGCATGCTCGGCGCCGCTACCTCGCTCAAGACCCGTCTCAAGGACGGTGACCGGCCAAAGCTGCTGCAGGATAAAGTCCTGGCGATGATTTTCGAGCGCCAGTCGACCCGTACCCGCGTCAGCTTCGACGTCGGCATGCGCCAACTCGGCGGCGAAACCATCATGCTGTCCGGACAGGAAATGCAGCTCTCGCGCGAAGAGACGCTGTCCGACACCGCCAAGGTGCTGAGCCGCTACGTCGACGCCATCATGATCCGCATCCTTAGCCACGCCGATCTGCTCGACCTGGCCGAGGCTGCGACAGTACCGGTGATCAACGGCCTGACGCGCCGCGCCCACCCGTGCCAGATCATGGCCGATTTGATGACGTTCGAGGAGCACCGCGGCAACATCAAGGGCGCCAAGGTGGCCTGGGTCGGCGATAGCAACAATGTGTTGCATAGCTGGGTCAATGCCGCCGAGCTGTTCGAATGCCACCTGACCATCGCCGTACCGGACGAATACAGCCCGGAAAAGGACCTGATGCAGGACATCCGCCGGGCTGGCGACTATGTGAAACTGATCGAGGATCCGCGCGAAGCCGTCGAGGGCGCCGACCTTGTGATCACCGATACCTGGGTCTCGATGGGCGACGTCGATATCGCCGAGCGCCGCCGGGTCTTGAAACCCTACCAGGTCAACACCAGTTTGATGGCCTTGGCGGATAAAAACGCCTTGTTCATGCATGACCTGCCCGCCCATCGCGGCGACGAAGTGACCGACGAGGTGATCGACGGTCCTCAATCGGTTGTGTGGGACGAGGCCGAGAACCGCCTGCACGCCCAAAAAGCCATCCTGTGCTGGGCCTTCGGCGTCGAGACCAATTAGTCGGCTCGACCGCAGTTGCCTGTGATATCATTGCTGCGTCGCTCTCGCCGGTTGGGAGTGGCGCAGTGGTTTTTTCATCGGCCCGAAGGATCGGCCCACCGAAAGCCACGTGACCAAAATGACGACGGATAGCACGACCATGACCGAGAACATGATGACTGCCCTCGGGCTCGACCGCCCGGAAAGCGGCGACGATACCGTGGTGCCGTTCACCCTCGACAAGCTCGACACCCGCGGCCGCAGCGTACGGCTGGGCGAAGCGCTCGACACCATTCTCAACCGCCACAATTATCCCGCTCCCGTCGCGCGCTTGCTCGGCGAGGCCGTGGTGCTGGCGTCCTTGATCGGCTCGTCGCTCAAGTTCGACGGCAAGTTCATCATGCAGACCCAGACCGATGGTCCGGTCAACCTGATCGTGGTGGACTTCGATGCGCCCGACGGGTTGCGCGGCTATGCCCGTTTCGATCATGACGCGCTGCTCAAGGCTGCCGAGGATGGCCGCACCAGGCCAAGCGAATTGCTGGGCAATGGCCACCTCGCCATGACCATCGATCAGGGCGCCCATACCGAGCGCTACCAGGGCATCGTCGCGCTGCAGGGCAATTCGCTCGAAGAGGTGGCGCATACCTATTTCATGCAGTCAGAGCAGATCCCGACCCAGGTGCGGCTTGCCGTGGCCGAGTTCACCAAGAAGGGCGATCATCGTCCGCATTGGCGAGCCGGCGGCGTGCTGATCCAGCATCTGCCCGAACACGGCGGTACCCGTGTGGCCGACCTGCCGGGCGACGGCAATTTCGACAATCCGGACCACAATTTCGTCGTGGCGGACGGCTGGAACGAAGCCAAGGTGCATCTATCGACGCTTGACGATCTGGAACTGGCCGATCCGGACCTGTCGTCCGAACGCCTGCTGTTCCGGCTGTATCACGAGACCGGCGTGCGCGTGTTCGCCCCCATGCCGATGGTCGAGCGCTGCACCTGCTCGGCCGATCGTATCGAGGACATGCTGGCCACCAATTTCACCGCCGAAGACCGCGAGGAAATGGCGGTGGATGGCGAGATAGAAGTAGTCTGCGAATTCTGCTCGACGGCCTATCACTTCAATCCGAACCAGTTCGAAGCCAAGCACTAGTCAGTAAAATGTTTAGCGGCCGCCTTCGGGCGGCCGTTGTCGCTGCACTGTGTTCGCCGTTCCGCTTTGTGCAACTTCACGTCTATTGTGACAAAAAATATCAAGCAATGAGAGCGGCTTGGTGATTACAGTATAGAAGTATACTAATAGACTCCACAATACGTATTTTTACTGATATACAGTAGTAGTGCCTAGTAAGGCGG
>JAQGKG010000308.1 GCA_028290245.1 Devosia sp.
TGTTTGACAATGACGCCCCCTCGCGTCAAGACGAGGTGACGAATCAACCCGAGGCGTTTCCCGCGTGACCACGCTGCTCGTCAGTCAACCCAACTTTGCCGATCACGTCACGCCGCAGGGGCACCCCGAGCGCGCCGACCGCATTCGCGCTGTCGAAGACGCCCTCGCCCGCAGCCGTTTTGACAAGCTGCTCCGCCGCGACGCGGTCACTGGCGACCTCAATCTGGCTGAACTGGTGCATGATTCCAAATACCTGTCCCGCCTGCGCGACGCTCGCCCGGCCGAGGGCATTGGCCAGATCGACGGCGACACGTTCATATCATCGACCTCGCTCGCGGCCGTCACCACTGGCCTTGGCGGCGCGCTCAACGCGCTCGATGCCGTGCTTCTGGGCGAAGTCGACAATGCGTTCTGCGCCATCCGCCCGCCCGGCCACCACGCCGAAATCGCCACGCCGATGGGCTTTTGCCTGATCAACACCGTCGCCATCACCGCCCGCGAAGCACAGCGCAAATACGGCGCCGAACGCGTGGCCATCGTCGATTTCGACGTGCATCACGGCAATGGCACGCAGGACATCTTCAAGGCCGACCCGACTGTTTTCTATGCCTCGACGCACCAGATGCCACTGTATCCCGGCACCGGCAGCCCCAGGGAGGTCGGCGTCGGCAACATCGTCAACGTGCCGCTCGATGCCAATACTGATGGCGCGGCGATGCGAGATGCCTATCTGACCCGCATCATCCCAGCCATCATCGACTTCTCGCCCGACCTGCTGCTGATATCCGCCGGCTTCGACGCCCATGAGCGCGACCCCTTGGCAGGCCTACTGTGGCAATCATCCGACTTTTCCTGGCTCACCGGAAAGTTGATGGATGTGGCCGATCGCTGCTGCGGCAACCGCATTGTGTCGCTGCTGGAAGGTGGTTATGACCTCAAGGGCTTGGCCGGCGGTGCATCGCACCATGTCGCCATGCTGATGGACGGCGCCGTTGGGCGCTTGGAAGACTAGGATTATTACCATGGCCGACAATGACGACGTAAAGACCCTCAGCTTTGAAGCGGCGCTCGCTCAGCTTGAAGAAATCGTCGGCAAGCTCGAATCGGGTCGCGCGCCACTGGCCGAATCCATCGCCATCTACGAGCGTGGCGAAGCCCTCAAGGCGCATTGCGAAACGCTGCTGCGCACCGCCGAAGCCCGCATCGAAAAAATCACCCTGTCGCGCGACGGCAAACCGACCGGCACCGAGCCGCTGGACGCCTGATGGCCAGCCCAAAATCGCTCCGTAATTTCCGCATCGTGCTGTGGGCGCTGGTGGCCGTCGTGGCCATTGGCGCAACCGCCATGGTTATTTTTCGCCCCCCTGCCCGACCGCTCGGCGTCACCGGCCAGGAGTTCGCGCTCAACTCCACCAAGGGGGGTGCCTTCACGCAGGCTGAGCTGCGCGGCGTGCCAAGCCTGGTGTTCTTCGGCTTCACCTTCTGCCCCGATGTGTGCCCGACCACGCTGGCCGAAACCACAGCCATCCGCGCCGAACTGGGCCTGACGCCCGAGCAGCTCCGCATCATATTCGTCTCGGTCGATCCCGAACGCGACACGCTGGAGATGGTCAAGGGCTATGTCGAAGGCTTTGACCCAAGCATCATCGGCCTTGTCGGCAGCAGCCTCGAACAAACCGAAAATGCCAAGAAAGCTTTCGGCGTGTTCTCGGAAAAAGTCGAAAACGAGCCGGGCGACCCCTATTATCTGGTCAATCACACGGCGCTGACCTTCCTCGTCGCCAAGGATGGCAGCTTCGATGGCACCATCGCCTATGAAGAGGCTCATGACATCGCCGTCGCCAAGGTCAAACGGATGGTAGAGGGATGAGCGAACGTATCCGCCTCGATCTCGCGATGGAACAACGTGGCCTGGTCCCCAGCCGCGCCCGGGCCCGTGACGCAATCCTCCGTGGCACGGTCACCATCAATGGCGTCACCGCCCACAAGCAGAACCAGATGGTCGGCAAGGACGACAAGCTGGAGCTCAGCGATCCCGCAGCCAATTACGTATCCCGCGCGGCGCTGAAGCTGGTTGCCGGCCTCGACGCCGGCAATATCGACGTCAGGGACAAGACCTGCATCGACGTCGGCGCCTCTACCGGTGGCTTCACTCAGGTGCTGATGGAACGTGGCGCCAAGCGCATCTACGCCGTCGATGTCGGCCACGATCAGTTCCACGACCGCCTCAAGGGCAGCGACCGCGTTGTCAGCATGGAAGGCGTCAACGCCCGCGACCTGACCGCGGAAATGATCCCCGAGCCGATCGACCTGCTGGTCTCCGATGTCAGCTTCGTCTCGGTGATCAAGGTGCTGGCAGCGCCGATGGCGCTCTGCACGCCCACAGCCGACGCCGTCATCCTGTTCAAGCCGCAGTTCGAAGTCGGCCGCCGCAATGTCGGCAAGGGCGGCATTGTCTCCGATCAGGAAGCCATCGACGCCGCCCTTACCGAGGTTATCGCCTTTATGGCGGAGCATCAGTTCGCGCACCGCCACTCA